>DAOVGO010000091.1 GCA_030672345.1 Methanosarcinales archaeon
CAACAAAACCTTTATCCCAAAAACAACCAGACAGGTATAGCAATGAAACAATTGAGTGCTCCAAAGCGAATCGCAAGGATAAAATTCGGTTTGATTTCTCCACTGGAATATCGGAGCATGAGTGTCACCCGGATCATCACAGCCGATACTTATGATGAAGATGGATTCCCGATCGATATGGGGCTTATGGACCCCAAGCTTGGGGTAATTGATCCCGGATTGCGCTGCAAGACCTGTAGCGGCAGGGCTGGTGAGTGTCCGGGTCATTTCGGGCACATAGAACTGGTAGCCCCTTGCATACACGTTGGATTTGCCAAGCAGATACGGAATATCCTGCGAGGCACGTGCCGAAGTTGCAGCAGGCTGCTGATCGAACCCGTGGCAAAGAAAGAATACCTCGAGCAGATCGAGACTTTGCGGCTCAGGGGGCAGCCCATCGATTCGGTGGTCGAACGCGTCTTTGCCGAGGCTGTAAAGACCGACGTATGCCCGTACTGCGGCGAACATCAGATAAAAGTCGTCTATGAAAAACCAACCACATATTACGAAGACGAGAACAAGCTTCTTCCAAGCGATATCAGGGACTGGTTCGAGCGCATACCCGATGAGGATATCACTGTTTTTGGCATGGATCCGGCAAATGCACGTCCTGAGTGGATGATCATGACGGTGCTACCGGTGCCGCCTGTCACGGTGCGCCCCTCGATCACGCTGCAGACCGGGCAGCGGAGCGAAGACGACCTGACACACAAGCTCGTGGACATTATCCGCATAAACCAGCGGTTTCAGGAAAATAAGGAAGCTGGCGCGCCCCAGTTGATCATCGAGGATCTCTGGGAACTCTTGCAGTACCATGTGACCACCTTCATGGATAACAGCGTCTCTGGTATACCTCCGGCAAGACATCGGAGCGGAAGACCACTCAAAACGTTGTCACAGCGTCTGAAAGGAAAAGAAGGGAGGTTCAGAGGGAGTCTCTCTGGTAAACGTGTGAATTTCAGTGGAAGGACCGTGATCTCGCCTGATCCGAACCTATCGATCAACGAGGTCGGGGTTCCTGAGATGGTTGCAAGAGAACTGACATTTACGATCAAAGCCGTGCCAAGAAATATCGAAGAACTCAGGGAGTATATCCGCCGCGGTCCGATCAATCACCCGGGTGCAAACTACATCGTCCGGATAGACGGGCACAAAATGAAGGTTACCGAGACAAATCGGGAGGAGCTTGCCGAGACGATCGAATACGGGTGGTTCGTGGACCGGCACCTAAAAGACGGCGATATCGTGCTCTTTAACAGGCAGCCATCGCTCCACAAGATGAGTATCATGGCGCACCAGGTCAAGGTGATGCCCGGAAAGACGTTCCGACTGAATCCGGCGGTCTGCCCGCCGTACAATGCTGATTTCGACGGTGATGAGATGAATATCCATGTACAGCAGACCGAAGAGGCAAAAGCCGAGGCAAAGATACTGATGCAGGTGCAGGAAAACATCCTCTCGCCAAGATTCGGCGGACCGATCATCGGAGGGATTCACGATCACATCACAGGCATGTTCCTGCTGACCCGTGAGAAACGGATCGATAAGAACAGTGCGCTCGATATTCTGCGGAAGGCTGGTGTGCGCGACCTGCCAGAACCGGATCAGATCGTTGATGGTGTCCCGTACTGGACAGGAAAGCAGATATTCAGTCAGATTCTACCGGACGGGTTGAATCTCGAATACAAGGCAGAGATATGCCAGGAATGCGATACATGCATGAAAAAGGACTGTCCGAACGATGCTTATGTTATCATAACCAACGGGCAGTTGCTCTGCGGCACCATCGATGAGAAGTCGATCGGGGCTTTCAAGGGCTTGATCATCTCAAAGATCATCAAGGAGTACGGGGCTTCTGAGGGCACGCGGTTTATAGACAATGTTACCAATCTTGCGATCAGGGGCATCATGTACCACGGGTTCAGCTTCGGGATCGACGACGAGGATATCCCGGAAGAGGCGAACAAACAGATACAGGAGATCAGTAAAGAGGCTATACATGGCAGAGACGGCATCGAAGACCTGGTCGACCGATATGAGCATAAGGAGCTTGAACTGCTGCCAGGGCGGACGCTTGCAGAGACGCTCGAACTGCGGATCATGCAGGTTCTTGGGAAGGTTCGTGACATGGCTGGCGACCGGGCGGGCGTGCATCTCGGTATCGACAATTCCGCGGTTGCGATGGCGGTGTCCGGCGCAAGAGGCTCTATGCTGAACCTTGCGCAGATGGCTGCATGTGTCGGGCAGCAGGCTGTGCGTGGCGAGCGTATTCACAGGGGATACTCGGATCGCACGCTTCCGCATTTCAAACAAGGAGATCTCAGCGCGGATGCTCACGGATTTGTACAAGCCTCATATAAGAGTGGGCTTTCACCGACAGAATACTTCTTCCACGCAATCGGTGGCAGGGAAGGTCTGGTTGACACTGCGGTGCGAACATCCCAGTCAGGATACCTCCAGCGGAGGATGGTGAACGCGCTTCAGGATCTGGAGGCGCAGCGCGACGGCACGGTGAGAGATACCCGCGGCATAGTCGTGCAGACCCTGTACGGCGAGGACGGCATCGATCCTGCACACGGTTTCGGTCATGAGCAGATCAATCGGATCGTCAGAGATGTGCTGGAGGTGGAGAAATGAGCGGCAGCATAACAGCAAAGGATATCGAGAAGAGGGTCGATGCCCTTCTGCTACCGTCAAAGATCAGCGATATCCTGCGCGAGGAACTACTCGTTGCCATGCCTGGCAAGGAGCAATTAGGCGAGATCGTCTCCCGTGTCAAGGACGCGTACGCCGATGCCTGCATCGAGCCGTGCGATCCGGTCGGGGTGGTGGCGGCACAGTCGGTTGGCGAACCCGGGACCCAGATGACGATGCGTACGTTCCACTACGCCGGAGTCGCCGAGATCAACGTGACTCTCGGGCTTCCGAGACTGATCGAGATCCTTGATGCCCGAAAGAACCCGAGCACGCCAGTGATGACCGTATACCTGCAGGAGCAGGATGGTGCAAGCCGGAGAAAGGCTCAGAACGTCGCATGGTCGATTCAGAAGACAATTGTTGCGGATCTGGGGGAGATCATCACTGACCGCACGAATCTGATGATCCATGTCGAACTCGACGAGGGCGCCATGTACGAGCGAAACCTGACGTTACCCGATATCATCGAGAAACTCGAAGGAAAGCTGAAGATCCCAGTCAGTGTGAGTGGATACATGCTCACACTCGAACCGAAGGAATCTAATCTTGGTTCGCTGGTCATGCTGAGCCGAAACCTCAGGAAAGTCGTGCTCAAGGGCTTTGACGAGATTGCACGAGTGGTGATACAGAAGGAAGGTCCTGAATACGTGCTGTATACCGAAGGCACGGCGCTGAAGAAAGTTCTCGATATTGAAGGTGTAGATCCGGCGCGAACGACCAGCAACCATCCTGGTGAGATGTGCGATGTCTTCGGCATCGAAGCCGCCAGGAGTTCGATCATAAACGAGATCCTATCCACACTGCGTGAACAGGGACTGAACGTGGATGCAAGACACATCATGCTCGCCGCCGACATGATGACCTGCGATGGCGAGGTCAAGCAGATCGGGAGGCACGGGCTATCAGGCGAGAAGGCAAGCATCCTTGCGCGAGCGGCATTCGAGGTGACTGTTAATCACCTGATCGATGCCGGTATGCGTGGTGATATTGATGAACTCAGCGGCGTCACCGAGAACGTGATCGTCGGGCAGCCGATCCACCTTGGAACCGGTAATATCCATCTGGTTGCCAGATCGGGTTCCGGAGCGTCGCAATCATAACCCTCACGTTTCACGTCCGTACGACGTTCTCACTCCCGCACTGCGGACAGACGATCGGAACAAAGTTCGGATCGGATTGAAACATGAACTCGCAGACATTACATGCGAAGTACACCATCGATTGGTCGATGTCGTCCATGATGATTAATAGTGCACCGCGGTATATATACCTAACCATAACTCGCCCCCGTGCTTTGGCAAAGGCGGTGCACCCAATATCTCCCGAAGTGTAGACGGCTCTGGCAAATACCGGTGTAACTATTCACTCATCCGCGCGACCTGTGTAAGCCGGATTCTGTGCAATGCACCAATTTTTCTTCCCGGAAAATCTCTTATCGTCCCTGATCGACTTCCATATATCCGCAAGCTGCGTGTCACGCACGTTTCCGGCAGTCTGCGGCATGTACGGGCACGGTCTTATCGAGCCGTCCACGCAGATGTGCAGCCACCGCTGCCCTGCAAGACATCCGAGCATCTCGCCCTCGAAATACGTGTTCGCAAACATCCGGGGTCCGCCAGGGCTTCTATTGATGCTGTGATACATCTCAAGTATCTGGCTGCGGTCATCATCGGTGAGGCTGCCGTCCATCGATTCCCAGACCGAGAACTCATGCACCCCAAGATCACAGGCAAGATCGTACAGCAGAGGCAGTTCGTGCATCCGGTCGTGCGACACATGCGTTGACATGGTCACGAGCAGCCCCGCAGAAAGCCCGCACTCGATCGCATGAATCGCGCTCTCAAAGGCGCCATCGACTCGCCTGACCGCATCGTGTTTCGAGGGGTCTGTGCTGTATATGCTGATCAATAGGTTGTGAAGCCCGCATTCCTTCAGCCTCGATGCGATTGCCGGCGTCATCTCGAGACCGGGCGTGAATATGTTGACGATTGCACGGTCGCAATCGATGTATTCGATCAACTCGAAGAGGTCGGCGTGGAGCAGTGGGTCACCCTCTGTGAACGTGATGACAAACGTGCCCATATCCAGCGCCTGATCGATCGTGTTCTTGATCTCATCGAGCGTGAGTTCGTATTCGCCATCGCTCATCGCGCAGTGCTCGCAATCGCATCCGCATTTCCGCGTGATCTCGAAAGAAACCGTTTCAGGAACGTATTTTCCAAGAGCGATCCCCACTTCCGCCCTGATCAGTCGTTTGAAGACCTCTCCCGGGATCGGCGGCAGCCATGTGGATGCGATGACCTGCTCATGATCGACCCGCGCCGGCTTTTCCTTACTCAGCCGGTCGTTCATCCGTCTGATAAACGGCTTGCATACGTGGGACAGCGGACCCTCTGCCCTCAGTTTCAGCACACGATCGTACTCGCAGTCGATCGACAACCCGTGCATACGGAACATGTTCACGCCAGACATGCGGAGATGATTGGGCTGGCAGTGTAAAAAGGATTCGGGTTTGCCGGGGCTTTTTGCGCGGGGGTGCTCGAAATGGAAAGAAACTTGTGTGATAAGGCGTGGAAGAGAGAATTAGAAACCCGCTCGTTCCTCCTTGAACTGTGATGATGGTCGGGCAAACCCTGACCATTCTTTTGATTTATCGATTGTTTTGTGCTTTAAATGTGTGGATAGGGGTTGTTTTCTCGTTATTTTACAGTGGTTTGGGACTCCCGTTGGCGTATCATATATTCTTATATCAGGTCACCACCCACAAAAGAGTCATGGGAATGACCATCGCTGAAAAGATCCTCGCAACACATGCCAACCGGAGCAGTGTATCGCCAAAGGAGATCGTGGACGCACGAATCGACTACGTCATGGTGAACGATGTGACCGGGCTTCCTGCGTTCGAGGTCTTCGAGGAGTTCGGGACCACGCCGATTTGCGAGAAGACTGTTTTGATCCAGGACCACTATGTGCCGAACAAGGACGTGGCGTCAGCCGAGCAGGCAAAGTCGATGCGTGAGTTCGCCAGAAAATACGCAATCAAAAAGCATTTCGATGTCGGACGGAGCGGTGTCTGCCACCAGATCATGATCGAACACGGTTTTGCAGCACCAGGCAGGCTGATCGTCGGCGCAGACTCGCATACATGCAGCTATGGTGCGCTCGGCGCACTCTCGACAGGAATCGGGTCATCGGAAGCCGCATCTGCGATGGCAACAGGGGAACTGTGGTTTCGGGTTCCTGAAAGCCAGAAGTTCACCGTTGACGGCGAATTGGGAAAGTATGTGATGGGGAAGGACATCATTCTACACATCATAGGGGATATCGGGGTTTCAGGATCGCTTTACAGGTCGATGGAGTTCTATGGCTCTGCAATCGTTTCGCTATCATTGTCCGACCGGATCACCATCTCGAACATGGCGATCGAGGCTGGCGCAAAGTGCGGTATCATCCCGCCTGACGAGAAGGTCTTCGATTATCTCAAAGACCGTGTTATCGGCGAGTATGCTCCGGTCTACGCTGACGAAGACGCCGAATACGAGGATATCTTTGAATACGATGCCGCGGAGATTGTGCCGATGGTTGCGAAGCCGCATCTTCCTGAGAACGTGGTTCCAGCCTCCGAAATCGATGTGGAGATCGATCAGGCATATCTCGGCTCGTGCACCAATGGCAGAATCGAGGACCTGCGCTCTGCAGCGGCGGTACTTGCAGGCAAAAAAGTGCATCCCGATGTCAGGATGATCGTGGTTCCGGCAAGCAGGAACGTCTTTTTAGAGGCTCTTTCCGAGGGCTTGATCGAGGTGTTCATGGACGCAGATGCCTACGTCGCAGGACCGACATGCGGCGCATGCCTCGGCGGTTACATGGGCGTGCTTGCAGAGGGCGAGCGGTGCGTCAGCAGCACGAACCGCAACTTCATCGGCAGGATGGGGCACAAGGATTCGGAGGTCTATCTTGCAAACCCGGCAGTGGTTGCGGCAAGCGCTATAACAGGGCGGATAACCGATCCGGAGGATCTTAGTTGAGTTAGTTGAGGTGGCAATCATGAAAAAGTACATCGAAGGTAGAGTGTGGCGATTTTTTGATAACGTGGACACCGACCAGATCATTCCGGCGAAATATCTTGTGACCGGCGACAGACGCGAACTCGCAAAGCACGCATTCGAGAACGTGAGACCCGAGTTCGCAGAAGAGGTCCGGGGAGGCGATGTCATCGTTGGCGGGAAGAACTTTGGCAGCGGGTCATCGAGAGAACATGCACCCCGCGCTCTTCTTGGCGCAGGGATCGCGTGCGTGATCGCACCGAGTTTCGCACGGATCTTTTACCGAAACAGCATCAACATCGGACTCCCGCTCGTTGAGTGTGATGTTGATGCGGGGGATGGGGATGTTCTTGTGGTCGATTTCGAGAATGGGAGGATCATGAATACGAATACCAAGAGTGCGTACACCTTTCCGCCGCTACCTGATTTCCTGATGAAACTGCTTGATGTGGGACTTATTGAGAATACGAAGAGGAAACTTGAGGGGATGAACAGATGACTTTACTCTCTTAAAACACCTTTAGGAGTTATGCACTGTATTTTATCCCTAATATCCTTAAAATGTCGGTCGTAAGTAACAATATAGTCACATCCCTCAACATACGCCGAAATTGCATGAGGAATGTCTGATTTGTCATTCATTTTAAAAATATTATTATAATATGATCTTATCGCTCTTGGAAGCATTGGTGTAATCTCTGTTTCTGCCAAAAGAACCCTGATAAGAGCATATTTTGCGAGTAATCTCTTTTCTCGCTCATCCATCTCAAAATTAAACATGGGATAATTATAGAGTTCGATGAGCGCATATAGCGAGGTGACCAAGTCGATCTTCTCGCAATTGAACAATCGGAAAACGTCATCGAACTTATCAGGTTCCAATTTAGATCCGAACACGAATGTGATGAGTATCGTGCTATCTAAGTACAGTCTTGATTTTGCCATGCAAATCCTTTTGCTCTAAAATCCCGCTCAATATCTCTGCCAGGACCGACGCAAGCACTGAAACTCCCTGATCTTCTATAATTTTTTGAGTTTTCACTCTATTTTCGATGATGCTTTCGATGAAATCTTTCTCGATTTCATGCTCTGCGATCTCGTGCAGGTCTGGTAGTTCTATTTCGTATTTCATGCGTTATCACCTGATTATTTATTTATGCTGCCTTAAATCATATCAGTTATTTGGGATTTGGCGTATCAAACTTATAATCAACAGAATTTGATGAGATTCTAAGCACGAAATTCTTATCTTTGCCATGTTATACCCTCAAGAATATAAAAGATCCAAATTTTCATGCAGATGCCCCGAGCAATGTCAAAATCGTGGATACCATTGGTTTAAGAACCTCTAAATCTTTGGCAAATTCTGTCCCTTGATGGAAGGCATCTTTAACATTTTTCACAAATCCAATTACTTCATCCTTCGAGGCTTCGCCTGCTTCAAGCTTGTTAATCTTTGTTTTTTCATAAAAATCAGGATCTAATGCCTCAATTTGCATCAACAACCCTGCAATCATTTGTGAAACACCAGCATCAACACCGGTCACGATGACCACTGGAGCAGTTCTAACCTTTTCAAGCGTCCGAACTTTCGCCTGTTCTTCTCGAAGTTTCGCTGCGACGTTCTTAAGTTGTTTTTTAGCTTCATCGCGCTCTTGTTTAATTTTTCCCACTGAAATTGCTTTATCGATTAAATCCGAATCCGTTAGGATTTCTGTAGAAATTTCCGAGATTTTTCCACTCTTATTTTCTATCAGCGCTTTCTCTAAATTATATTTAAGTGGTGAAATAGTAAAAATATGGAGGATGGTGTCGATATCTTCCTGATTTAAGCCAATCTCGTATGTAATAAGAGTTGCATACTGTTCCAATGTAAGGGTACTTCGAGGGAAGATCATATGTTCCATCAAAGCTTTCACAATATCCTCTCGTCTCTTATCATCAAATTCGACGTTGCTGAAAACAAGCAATGTATTAAGCCAATAACGAGGGTGAATTGAGTACCCATAAGGAAATCTAAAGCGATCAACAACGTATTTGTTGACAAGATTAAGGGCATTATCAAAACTTAAAATCCAAGGGCTGTCGAAAGCCCGTGGTTGTTCTGTATTTCTAAAATAAGTTAACAACTCAAACAAATAGAGATCATGTTCCAATGCTTTACTTTCTCGCTCTTTTCCCATTGTTTGAAGCATCACAGGGTAGATCTGCCCGATGTATTCCATAACTTCTTTATTTGGATCGATATCCAGAACTTCCAAAGAATCAATACCATATTTAATCTTAATAAAATCCTTATAATTGGACATTTCTGTATGATAATCAGACCAGTTGCGGTCATCGCGCTTTATGAAATCGAGTATTAATTGATTGCCGGTTGGGTCCGAAGGTTTAGAACGACTAGCTTTCATCATATAGTCGGCTGATTGCAATAATCCAATGTATTCTGATGCGGTAAGACGTGTATAGCAAACATCGAATCCAATTTTTCGTGAGAGTTCAATTGCTGACTTCGCAAGACTGTGAGTTGCATCGGTTTTGCACATTAAAGAAATGATCGTGTTTGTATCGAGTATGAGCAATCCACCTTCCCCAATATTGCAAGTCTCTCTGGTCAGAATCTTACCGCGTTTTAACAGATCGTATGCAATTGTACCGCGATAAGCGTGGAATAGAAAGTCAGTAATATTCTTTTCTCCGCTTCCAAGATATTTGAAAAATGGAGAAAGAAATTTTTGTTGAGGATCGATACCTTCAGATTTTACGATCTGTTCAAAACGTGTTTTTGTTTCATCTTGGTTTAAAACATCGATTTGAATCTCATTAACTTCCTGTTGCTCTGAAAATACGTGAACAATCTGCCACATACATTCTATAAAAGCATCTTTAAAATTTTTATTGAGATATGGGTCAAAATCTTTTATTTCTGCTTTTAAAACTTCTACAAAATTCCTGTAACAGCTATCGAGAAGTGATGAGATGGATTCTCGTTCAGGCTTCTTCAGTAGTTCATATTCACCTCGGGTAGTTCGTTTTAAGAACTCTCCTTTTATGAGACCTTCGAGTATTTTAGCAAGCAATTCATCTGGGAATTCCTCGAATTTAAAATCCTCGATTATTTCCCTTTTCAAATTTTCAAGGCTTACGCGGTCAGTATTTTCTTTTTTGAACAAAATTTTTTTAACCATTAACTCATGCAACTCATAACGATCATCAATCAGATCCCCACGAACCAGTGGAAATACTTCGATAAGTTCTTTGGTTGCCATAATCGACACCTTCTACTTCAGCACCGGTTATCATTTACACTTTTGATTATATAATCCTAATCCAAAAGCAAGGTGAAAGTGGAACCATCACGAAAACCAATATCCCAGTAATGCGCACGGATATTTTATCGAAAACAGCATCAACATCGGTATTCCGCTTCTCGCTGTCGATTTCGAGAATGGGAGGATTATGAATACGAATACCAAGAGTGCGTACACCTTTCCGCCACTACCTGATTTCCTGATGAAACTGCTTGATGTGGGACTTATTGAGAATACGAAGAGGAAACTTGGGGGAAACGGTCAGGTGAAGCCAGATATGTGAGATTCGTCCGGGGTGTGTGCATTCATGCCCGTGTTTCTGTGATCTGCGATCTGCGGAATCATACGAAAGACACGAATGGCATAAATCCGGATATGAAACCTCGCCTGAAACGATTCCGGGTTGATGGCTATGGGACACTATGTTTAGACGGCGTCGGGTTGATGTGCAAAGGTTTTTGTACGTTGCAAGAGTAGATACGAATGGGGATTGTGGGCAGAACAGACACGATCGTAATGCCGACAGGAATCGCATCGCTCGACACCGTACTGAAAGGTGGCATTCCAACAGGCTCTTTCATCCTGCTACTTGGAGAGATCGGTGCGGGGCACACCGAGTTTGCGCACACTTCTATGCTCTCCCTACTGAAACTGAAAGAAAACGGACATTTTTGTTCAAGTCATTCGGTGCAAAAAGATTCGTATTTGATTCGATAACCCTTTTTGAGATGCTGTTCAGTAGTGAAAGTGAACGGAGGCTGCTTGTATATGAACTTACCAATTCAATAAAAGATAGTGGTGCAACAGCCCTGATCACAGCGGAGGCTGACAAAAACAATCCGTACGCGTCGCGATTTGGACTGATAGAATACATGTCCGATGGTGTGATAATTCTGAATTTTGTTCGACCGGAGGGTAGGATATCCGCCGTTTTATCGCTCGAGATCGTGAAAATGCGGAAAACAAAGCATTCGAGAGAGAGTCTGACATACGAAATAACAGAGAGTGGGGTCGGGCTTTACCAATCACACAACGATTTCGGACGAGATGTCCCTTCGCGCGTTATTTCCCCATAATATCCTGCATCCTCTTTGCAAGCATCAGGATTCCGATGGCAACGATCCCCATCCCGAGATTTCTGAGCATGCCTGCATACGGAATCTCTGCAAGCGCGATCAGTATGTATACAGCAGGCATCTGCACCCTCTCCATGCCATGCTCCCTGAACGCGTCCTCAACCACGCCAAGCGCACTTCGCAGGTCCAGCAGTTCTCTCACGTCGTCTTCAGTCAGATACAGTAGCTCCATGTGGGTCATTGTTGCGGCGGAAGATGATAATTATTCCGTTAAGATTTTATCCGGTGTTTTAGTCCGACCCGAAATCTCAACGGGTGCGTTGGTGGATTTTTGGAAACTGGATCTTCTCATCAAGCCGCTGCAAAACGTTCTTGCACACCCCTTCCACAAACTTGATGCTCCCGGCAACGAGATGCCCGCCGCCATTCACGCCCGCGCCTGCAAGTTCGTCGTGCAGTTCCCAAACCATACCGTCGCAACGCATCAAAAAACCCGGGCAGGGATTGAAACCCATATAGGATGGAGTACACGAAAAATTCGGGGTGTGCCAGCCAAATCATTCCATCGCGACCGGATAGTCCGGCACAGGCGAGAAGACCGCCGATCCAACGTGCACAACGATCCCGTCTTCTGTGATATTGTATGGTTTGATTTCGCGGGAGTGCTCCAGACGCCTCATCTTCGAGACCTCGATGACGGTGGTTGTGGCATGGAGGTCACCAGCTCTCACGTGCCTCATCGAGATCACGCCGTCTGATATGTACTCAACCAACCCGTTTTTTGAACTGTATGGCTGCTCTTTGTCGGTTTCAGACGTGAATAAAGCGGTTATCCCGCTTTCCTTCACTATATGTGCAAAATTGAAGAGATGGTTACGTCTCTCGGTATCGGTATCGAGTATCATCTCGTATAGTGTTATCGGGTCGACCACCAGTCTCTCAGCGTTGAACGTTTTGAAAAGGTCTGGCAGTTCATTTTCTATCCGTTCGATCGTTGATTTGATGTTCAATGCACCCAATTTGATCAGAATCAGTTTTTCGTCTTCGATATATCTTGTAAAATCCCATCCGAACATTCCGGCAGTTTCAATAAGTTCTTTCTCATCCTCTTCCAAACTTATGTAGATGCAATTACTGCCGTGGGAGATCCCCGCGTATGTGAACTGGAGCGCAAGCGTCGTTTTTCCGGTTCCAAACGAGCCAAGCACAGTCACGATATGTCCTTCCGGTATGCCACCATTCAGCATCATATCCAGCCCTGCTACGCCAGTATTCAACAGTTCCTAATACCCTCCACAAACCCTCTTTACGTTTGATACTTCAAAACCTTTTTGGATGCCGATCTGCGTCTCGAAATTGACGATATTGTCCTGATCCAGCAGCGGCAAAACCCCTCTGAACTTTTTCATGTGCATGAAACGCTGCCGTTTCGCCGAACCGAGTTTGCCCCACTCGAAGACGAGCACCCCATCCGCGCATTCAGCGAGTTCTTCCTGCTTGTTCCTGTCGATTATATTATCTCCGAGTATCGCATAAACTATACCGTTCCATCTCTTCGAGATTCTCTGTAGTCCGCGCAGGAACATGATCAAATCCTTCCATTCAAGATTCTCCAGACAATACTGGGCAAGCGCGGTCAGTGAGTCGATGATGACAATACTGTCCTTGGCGTTTTCATCAAGATACTTAATCAGCGTCTTGATGAGGTTTGCATCTCCGTTCCACTTCAAGGAATTGAGTGAGATGTCATTTCCTGTGGTCCATGACAACGGAACGGATGATCTGGCAAAGTATGCACCTGAAAAATCCTTAAACTCCATGTGAGTTCTCAATATGTCGCAATACTCCGGGAAAGAGTGTGCCAGTTCGGTCAGAACGTCCTCTCTGGATCTTGTAAATGAGATGTAACATATTTTGTTTGGTATGGTAGATCCGTTTGAGTTGTTCCCGTCCTCTGCCGTTTGATGTGATAATAGTCCTGCGGCAGATGTGTACACAAACTCAACGTCGCCTGCCCCTAACTCGCCAAGCAGCATGACCAGCGAACCTGCTGGAAATCCGCCATCTATCGCAGTATCCAGTGAATCAATCCCGGATGGGATTTTCTTAAGTGTTGTAGACATGTTCGATATCATTCTATTGCCCCCTTTGCTGTATAATATTATATAGGTATTGCATGGTATATAAAGTTGCCGGTTTATCTTGAATTCTCATGAAATCATAGCAAATTAGTATAACCACTCCCGACGGTCCGGAAATCAGATACCCCGCACGCGCTTTTCCCGAGAAGAGAAACACATATATGCTGCCACGCCGAATAATTCAATGGAGATGCCCGATCAAAGTTAGTTATGTGGCTACATGGGCACCTGTTGGGGGGGAAAACGTGCCGGATGATCTTGGAACCTCGGATTATACAGAACCGATTGTAGAATGGGACGTAGGCAGCATCGGGGGAGTACAACCTGATACGGAAGAGCCACTCAATGGAAACGGGCGTAAACGCACAGAATTGTTGAAAGAGAAGATTAAAGAAGAATATGCAGACATAAAAGACTATCTTAAGATATTGTTCAGAAAGAAATTAATTTTAGAACCTTACAGCGCGGAAGAATTCGGTCCACTCGTGACATTCGATGGTATGGAGGGCTACAGCGAGGTGGAACGTTACTGGGTCAACGAACCTTATGCATTCATATCAATACTACGTCACGACCAGAGCCACGATCACCTCTATTTTGTTGCCGAACCCGAGCTATCGATGTTTGAACGGATGCTGCTTGAGACCGTTTATGAGAACATCCTTGATACACTGACACTGTACGACACATCAGATCAGGTTAGAAGCGATATTTTAGAGGAGAAGACGCTCGAACTCATCGACGGATACTCTGTGGATGTGAGTATGCTTTCATTGCATAAAATTCTTTATTATATTAAAAGAGATTATCTCGGCTACGAGCGGGTCGATGCCCTGATGAAGGACCCACACATCGAAGATATATCCTGCGACGGGTTGGGTGTGCCTGTCTTCCTATACCACCGGAGCTACCAGAACATACCGACAAATCTCATGTTCGATGGCGATAGGCTCGATATATTCATACAGAGACTTGCCCAGGAGTGTGGCAAACAGATATCCATAGGCGAGCCGCTGCTGAATTCCACGCTCTCAGACGGCTCCAGGCTGAATGCAACGCTCGGGCAGGAGATCACCTTCCGGGGCGGTTCGTTTACCATACGAAAGTTCCGGGATCAGGCATTCACTCCTGCCAACCTGATCAGAAACGGTACGTTCTCTTATGAGATGCTTGCATACCTCTGGCTTGCGGTCGAGAATAACAAGAGCATGATCTTTGCAGGCTCAACCGCGGCAGGAAAGACGTCGAGCCTGAATGCGGTATCCCTGTTCATCCCGCCGATGGCAAAGATCGTCAGCATCGAGGATACACATGAACTGGTGCTGCACCACGCAAACTGGATCGGCAGCGTCACGCGTGAATCGTTCTCAAAGACCGCGAATGTGCGTGACATCGACATGTTCGAACTGCTTAGGCAGGCGCTGCGCCAGCGCCCCGAATTCATACTCGTGGGCGAGATTAGAGGGCGGGAGGCTCTGACACTATTCCAGGCAATGTCCACCGGACATACGACATACTCCACGATGCATGCCGATTCCGTACATACGGTGATCAGCCGGCTCGAAGGCGAGCCGA
This sequence comes from Methanosarcinales archaeon, assembly GCA_030672345.1. Classification (GTDB taxonomy): domain Archaea; phylum Halobacteriota; class Methanosarcinia; order Methanosarcinales; family Methanogasteraceae; genus Methanogaster_D. The sequence continues at coordinate 14,886 of DAOVGO010000091.1, forward strand.
TAAACGTTCCAAGGGTGATGATTCAGGCGCTTGATATCCTCTGCATCCAGACACTGGCACATGTTGGTGGGGAGAGGGTTCGCCGCGTGGATATGCTGGTGGAGTTTATGGGGCTTGATCCACAGACCGGGGATTTAAGATTCAATGATCTCTACTGGTGGGATCCGAAGACTGATGTATTCAAGGGGGGTGGCAGTTCGTCAGTGTTAAGCGCAATCGGGACAAGGCGCGGATGGGACGAGAAGAGACTGCGATTTGAGATCGAGAACCGGGAGAAGATCCTTAGGTACATGGTTGACCGGGATCTGGATGAGTACGATATCGTTTCGCTCATACAGAGATACTACACCGATCCGGAGAGTGTCATGGACAGGGTGAATGCGGGGATATATGAATCTGATTTATAAGATAGCGTTTGCAATCTTCGGAAGACGCGTGAGGCGTAAGGAGGACGCTTATGCAGAGACTCGCGCAACGCTTGAACAGGCGCACATCCCACTGCCTTATGACATATACATAAGCACTGCATACCTCTATGCGCATCTGCTCGGAATCCTCGGCGCGTTTCTCGGTTATCTCCTTGCCCCGCTTGTGTATCGCCTCTGCAAGACCCTGATGAATTCCAGGCAGTTTATATCACCTGTCGATCTCCGGAGCGTTTCAGGATACATGGAGATTGCATCCGCTGTAATTTTAGCCATACTCATCGCAACTCTCCTGGGCGCGATCTCGTATTACCTGATGCTTATGTATCCGTATCTGATCGCAACAACACGGAAGACCAAGATCGACCTGACACTCCCTCATGTTGTGGCATACATGAATGCGCTGAGCAAAGGAGGCTTGAGCCTGATCTCGATCTTTGAGTCGTTGAGCGAGCAGACCAATGTGTATGGGGAGGCTGCTGAGGAGATCGCATACATCGTGATGGATACAAAGTATCACGGGACTGATCTGCTAACCGCGCTCAAGACCGCTGCCATCGGAACCCGGTCAGAAAAATTCAGGGATTTTCTTGATAACTTGATCTCGATCGTCGAGACCGGCGGGGATGCGGAATCCTTCTTTGGCAACATGGTGGACCATTACCAGCGTTCTGCTGCGGCAGATCAGAACAGCTATCTTGAGCTGCTTGCGATGGTTGCTGAAACATACATAACGGTCTTTGTCGCAGGACCTCTGTTTCTGATAACCATCCTGATAGTTATGGGCATGATGGGACCAGGGAGCCTGCTTGCGCTCAAACTCGTGATCTATGTCATGATCCCGATAAGTGCAGCCGCATTCGCTGTTCTGCTGAGTATAATATCGATCGGCAGTGACACGAATATGATCAAGATCTACACGGAGACAAGAAAAATCAAACAGTACGATGATGTGAGAACGATGCTTGTCGAAGACGACGAGAGGATGGTTCGCAGATTGATGCGGTCGCTGCGATGGACAAGCGTGATTGCGAATGGGAAAACCCCGCTGAAACCGTTTTACTCAGATCCTGCAAGAACGTTTTATCTCTCTGTGCCCATAGCCATCCTCATTCTCGGATACACCGCGTACTACGGAGAGGGACTGACCATTGATCGCCTCGATGATGCGGTCGTTGCAGGTCTGCTGATCGTAATCGTGCCGTATCTCTTCTTTTATGAGATGCAAACGAGGAGAATCCGGCAGATCGAGGATTCTGTCCCTGGTTTTCTTCGCAAGCTTGCGGTTGTCAATGATGTGGGGATGCCGCTTACCGCTGCGATCAAAAAGATCTCAGATGTGAATCTGGGGGTACTCAGCACCGAAGTCAAGCTCATGCGAAAGGATATGGAGTGGAGCCACAACATCGCAGACTCGCTGATAAAGTTCGAGCGGCGTGTCAGAACCATCGCAATCTCGCGGATCGTCACACTCATCACGAAGGCGAGTGAGTCAACCGGCAACATCAAGGAGACGCTGCGCATTGCAGCAAGCGATGCCGCACTGGCAGAGAGACTGAGACGCGAGAAATTCACAAGCATGTTCTCCTACCTTGTAATCGTATACCTGTCATTTGCCGTATTCCTGCTCGTGCTCTATGTCTTTGCCACGATGTTTATACCGATGGTACCGGCAGGTGCCGGAGGCGGAGGTGGCATGTTATCGCTTGATGCAAACGAGAGCGAATACACAACGCTCTTCATGCATGCTGCGATGATACAGGGGTTCTTCTCAGGAATCATAGCCGGACAGATGACCGGCGAGAGCGCATGTACAGGTCTCAAACATGCTGTGACGATGCTGGTGGTGGCATATCTACTATTTACGGTATTTATCGGGTGAACAAATATGAAACCAGGACTAACTAAAGATGAAAGCGCGGTATCAGAAGTGATCGGAGCCCTGCTGATCTTCGGGATCATTGTTGGGCTTATCGGCATCATGCAGTCGAGTCAGGTGCCAACATGGAACGCTGCGGTGGAGCAGAAGCATTTTGACATGGTTTCAAGTGACTTTGTCAAACTCAGGGCAGACATCGAGGACGTGGAAAAACTCGAGATTCCGAAATCAACCGATCTGCGGATGGGGGTAAAGTATCCTGAGCGTTTCATCTTCAGAAATCCAGGGAGCGGAGCCTCCGGCACAATAACAACGTACCCGTTAAACGTCAATGTGAGTTACAGCACCATATCTGGTTTAAAGTGGAAAAACTACACATCGGCAGGGATTGTTTATGAGATGCACGGGACATCAAGATCTCCCAAACTCGTTTATGAACACGGATTGATCATAAAGGATTATGGAGATGCAAATGTAACAGAAAACGAGCCATCCCTGATAACAGGGGGTGAAGTATTCATACCAATCGTGCTCTGGGACGATTATTCATTCTCTTCGATGGATATCGAGACATTCAACATGCTACCGGTTCCGGCAAGCGACGACATATCTACGAGATTCTTATGCACGAATGCAACACTGGACACGATGTATCCGGATGTCTGGAATGAGTCATCCGGTGGTTCGGGTTTCAATGTCAGCAACGGCAAGATAGAGATTACAGGTATTACGGGCGACATGCTTAGATTGCCGTCCAACGATACGAGCGGATCCAGCCAGAAGCAGTGCTACGTGGGCATGATCACGGTTGGTGGTACCTCTACCTCTACCTCCTCGACCAGCACCAGAGGTCCAACCGGTCCTGATGGGGTCGATGCGTGGGGGGAGGATCATGGTCACTTGGATATTCCGGCAAGCAGCGAAGTGACAGCGTTTATAGTCCGTGACATCACACTGACTACCCCAGACCCCACTGTAGAACATTTGAAATTTGAGGTGACTGATATAACGGGGACGGTGTGGGAGGTGTGGATCAAGTTTAAGGATAGCAACACTATAGAATTTGTGAAGGTAGGCACAACCCAAATACCAAGATATACCGATGCAGACCTACATTCGCTCGGCTATCAGATTGACCTGACCCCTGAGTACGTAGCATCGGGCATCATAACCCCAAACGTTCTGACCATCACAAAGACTAAGGGCAAAGGCTTGCTATATGTCAACTTTGTGATAAAATGAAAAGCGCGAAGCACGACGATCCCTGCGCTCATTTCCCCATAATATCCTGCATCCTCTTTGCAAGCATCAGGATCCCGATGGCAACGATCCCCATCCCGAGATTTCTGAGCATGCCTGCATACGGAATCTCTTCAAGCGCAATCAGTATGTATACAGCGTGTATCAGGCAGCCGAGCAGGATGATATACCAGCACTGCTTCCAGTACACCAGTTTCGTTGATCTGACCGCGTAGACACACGCATATATCCAGAAGAGTTCGATCACGAAGCGTACGATTAACTCCATAGTCATCGGCTCCATAATAGCCATATATCGATAGTCATATCATATAAGCATTGGTGGACATGTTAAGCGAGATAATCATCTGGTATGCGGTGATCACCGCAACCGGCATAGTTGCGTTTCCTATCGTGTCGATGGTCTGCAAAAACCTCGCAGATCAGGGATACTGCATATCAAAGACCGCTGGCATACT
>DAOVGO010000032.1 GCA_030672345.1 Methanosarcinales archaeon
AGGAAAGGGGGCAATGGTTGCCCAAAGCATAAAGCCGCAGTTTAACCAGTATGTGGGCAAACATTTTGAGGCGATAGTTCAGGAGGTCCTTGAGGTTCTGAATGAGCGAGAACTTCTGCCTTTTCGGTTTACTAAGGTAGGGAAGTGGTGGCACAAGGAGAAAGAGATCGATGTCGTCGCTCTGAACGAAAAAATTAAGAGTACGATCTTCTGCGAGTGTAAATGGAGTGATAATGTCAATGCTCCTGAAATTATTAGGAATCTCAGGGGAAAAGCGGGGTTCGTCCCGGTTGAAAGCGAGAAGGAATATTATATGGTCTTTGCGAAGAGCTTTGGGAAGAGAACAGAAGAAGAGGATGTTATTCTGTATGATCTTGAGGATATGGAACGGCTGCTTATGGCGCATTAGCTTTATGGAAGGGGGCGAGGTATCCTATCCTATCACTGGAAAATCCGGGTTGTGCCCCTATTACGTAAAATGAGCGGAGTTACGGATTAAACACCCCTGCCTTACGAATACTCCCTTTCTTCGGAAGTCCTGACTTTTGATCGGCGCCTGAATCGCAATTCCGGGTCATCCGCACGACTCGACAAAACGGGTCACATCAAAACTCGGCGGTGCATGCATGTAACTCCCGAGCGTGGCATACTCAACCATCCCGTCCCGCCCGTCCCTGATGCCCTTGCCCCGGTTCATCCGGTACGCGAATCTGGCATCCGGGGCACACAGCGTCTGCGAATAATGAAACTCGTGTCCGCGAATCCTGCCTGCACGCACGACCGGGTTTTCAGATACGCTTGCATCGGTGTATCCGAGCGCCTGAAGCCGGCGGGTCATCTCGGTCTCTCCCGGAAGCACACCTGCCATCGGGTACGACGCCCCCTCCAGATCAACCAGCGACTCGCAGAGGTAGATCATGCCCCCACATTCGCCATAGATCGGCATTCCACCTGCTGCTGCGTCTCTGATCTGCTTTCTGATCCTGCTCTGCGCTGAGAGTTCCTGCGCGTACAGCTCAGGATACCCACCCCCGAAATAGAGCCCATCCACGTCGGGCAGGTCGTTTGCAAGCGGGCTAAAGAATACGAGGTCTGCGTGGCGATTCAATGAATCGATCATATCAGCGTAATAGAAGCAGAACGCGGGATCGCGGGCGATTCCGATCGTGACATCGTGCTTCGCAGGATCCTCACCGATCTCTGTCTCTATCCCTCTTTCTCTGGTCTGCTCTGCGATATCCCGGATCGCGGGGAGATCCATACAATTCTCTGCAAGTTCTTTTAGCGCAGGTACATAATCCATGCGATAGCCCTCGTGAGCCATGTACAGCCCAAGATGCCTCGACGGGAGTTTTATACGCGATGATTTCGGTATCTCTCCGAGCACAGGGACTGACAGTTCCTGCCGGATCGCTGTTCTGATCATTTCGCCGTGTTTCGGGCTCCCCACTCTGTTCAGAATCACGCCTGCGACGTTGATCCGCGGATCGAAATCGCAGTAGCCTTTTATGAGTGCGGCAGCGCTTCTGGACATGCCCTTGACATCGACAACAAGGATTACAGGGACATCGAGCACCCGTGCGATATGCGCTGCGGATGCGATGTCGGTGTCGCCCATGCCATCATAAAGCCCCATCGCGCCCTCGATCACGCAGATGTCGGCGCCGGCGGACGCTGACGCAAACGTCTTTGAAACGCCGTCCTCACCCATCATGAATATGTCCAAATTTCGGGACGGGCGTCCGCATATCGCGGTGTGGTGGCTCGGATCGATGTAATCGGGTCCGATCTTGAACGGCGCAACCGTGCACCTGCGCGTAAACGCAGCCAATAGCGCCATTGTAACGGTCGTTTTGCCAACGCCGCTGTGCGTTCCTGCGATCAGTATGGCTGACATGGTTTTAACGATTATCAATGATTATTAACGATTACCCGGCGGGAAAACCGGCGTGAGTGGGGGAACTTGCGTTTTTGAGGTCATGGTTGCGTGGAGGGTGGCGAGCCACATATACGTTTTGATAGAGGGAAATTTGGGGGGTTGACCTGTGCCGATGTCGGCAAAAACCTGCAAGATGAGTTGTGATTAGTGCAATTCAGAGTTATTCCGCTGGTAAAGCCCGAAAAATCAGCCGCAAGGTCGAGCGATCCGCCGCACATCCACCCCTGCCCCGCGTTCGAATGCGAGCAGTTCGGATGCGCACAGCTTTGCCTGCCCTGTCGCAAGGAGCGTATCGTCTTTATCCACCACGAGCACCTCGTCGCCGCTCCTTATCGCAGGGTCGGCGTCGGTGATGTGCCGTGCAAACGCGGTCTTTCCCTCGCTGACGAAGGGTACGGCATCACAGGTGACAACAACCCGCATGGCAGGACTGGGGAGCGAGGCATGTAGCCTGGACGCCCCGAGTCTTCCGAGCGTGAATTGATTGTCGCTTGCCCGAAGTGTTGCAACGTGCTCTGTACCCTGCATGACCTGGCGGATCCTGCCGCTTGCCGATAGCCTGAATGTCACATCGTCAGGAAAGAGCGCCCTACCTGCACCGCTGCCAAACTGGTAGTCAGCGATTACCCGTACCTTCTTAAGTTGCGGATCCATGATCGAATCTGGGGCATAGGGGATCATAATGGTTGGGCAGCTGGCACCCCGGTTTTGTGTAATCGTGAAAGAGCCCCCCACCTGCCCACGTTCTTTTGCGAACTTTCCGGCGGCAGATGGTAGATTATGCCCACAACTTGAGAGAGATCGATGTGACTGGAAAATATCAAAAAGTCTCGTCGAGCATGCGGTCGTAGAGCGCCAGTTCGTCAACGCTTGCGGCATCTATTCGTGGTGTTGTTCGTGGTACCGTTCATGATCGTGTCAGATGCGGTCGGGGTTTCAAAAGGGCACGCCTGCTTGCTGTCCCACTACATGAGCCTTGATCAGATTGGTGGTTCCGGCAGCGAATATGGGCACGCCTGCCGTGAGCACCACCAGATCGCTGGTCTCCACGAACCCGGCATCAATCGCAGACTGTATTGACGCTGCGACCATCTCGTCGGTGTTCTCGGTCACAAGCAGGATCATGAGCGGTACAACACCCCACACAAGCGCAAGTCTGCGGAACGTTATCTCGTCGGGCGTGATCGCAATGATCGGCGTTTCAGGGCGGTACATCGAGACGACCCCTGCGGTGCTTCCCGAATACGTGGTGGTGATGATCGCCGCGGCACCCAGATCGTGTGCAAGCTGGCATACGGCATGTCCGATGCCATGCTCAATCGAGAGCGACGACGCATCAGCATACGTGTGCATGTAGCGACCTTGCGATGATGATTCGGTCATCTTCGCGATCCGATCCATCATTGCGACGCTCTCGATCGGATATTTCCCGATCGTGGTCTCCCCTGATAGCATGATCGCATCGGTTCCATCGAGTATGGCGTTTGCAACGTCGGTTACCTCGGCACGGGTCGGGGTTGCGTTGCGGATCATCGATTCAAGCATCTGGGTGGCTGTGATCACGGGTTTGCCAGCCGCATTGGACTCCTTGATGAGCATCTTCTGCGCCATCGGGACGTTTTCAATCGGGATCTCGACTCCAAGATCACCTCTTGCCACCATGATCCCATCTGCCACCTTGAGGATCTCTGAAAAGTTGTCAAGTCCCTTTTTTGTCTCGATTTTGGCGATAACCGGGATGTCTGCTCCCTGCTCCCTGATCGTCTGCTTGAGATCAGAGACATCGGACGCCGCCCTGACAAACGAAATCGCGATGTAATCGATCCCCTGCCCTATGCCAAACATGAGATCCTCGGTATCCTTCTCAGTGACGCTCGGCGTCGAGAAATCCGCGCCCGGGACGCTCACACCCCTGCGATCCGTAAGCACGCCCCCGACGATGACCTTTGCTTCCACAGATCCGCCGCCGGCTTTCAGAATCTGTACCCGGATCAGACCGTCATCGATCAGGATCATCTGACCCTCGCAGACCTCCTGATCGAAGAACGGGTAGTTCACAGTGATCACATGTCCAGCCCCGCCGCTGGCGCTCGCAGAATCGGCAGAGTCTATGCCCGCGGGATCCGTGTGGATCGTCAGAGCATCACCTGCCTGAAGGATGATGTTTTCGCCACCCGGATTCCCGGTTCGGATCTTTGGACCCTGGATATCCATCATGATGGCGAGAGGGGTCTTATTTTCATCTGCCAGCTCCCTTATCATCCGTATCCGGTCCCTGTGCCACTCGTGTGTGCCATGCGACATATTGAGCCTGATTACGTCTGCTCCGTGCATGATTAACTGGTTCAAGGTATCACGTGACTCGGTTGCAGGACCGATGGTGCATACAATCTTTGTTTTTCGTCTATGAGTCATATTCCTGATGTGATCTTTGTATCTCCCCTGATATATGGTTTGGCGTTGGAAGGAACCACCTGCACCAGTTATGCGCACCGTTGGCGTGGTGACAGGTGGTTACGCAAGGGTGGCTCTGAAGTTGTATATATACCCCGCAGGAAAGCGCAATTCCTGCCGGTGCTATAGTAATAGTATACCACACCTTCCTACTATTTCTTCCCGCCACCTCTCCTTACCCCTGTCAGCACAAATAACGCAAAGAGGAGCACACAGACCGTCGCAAGTCCCGAGAATCCGGGGATGCCGAAAGGCAGCGCAGTCTTCTTCCCGAACGTGTCCGCATATAACGTGTCGGCGATGAATATGCCGCTTGCCTTGACCATGGTTCCCGGCTCCAGCGTTGTGTCGCCACAGTAGAACACCCTGACATACTTTCCATCGCTCTCGACTTGAATCCGGTGTCCCATACCTGATTTCGTGACATCGGACAGGTTGCCGACGATGGTCACCTTCTTGCCGTTGTACGACCCCGGATGGTCTGAGAGTTCCTGTAACGGGACGGTTCCTGCATCGACCAGGGGCCAATGGAGAATAGCTTCGGGAATGAAGATGTCTTCGTCGGTTCTCCTGTAATAAAAGGCGCCGATCATCTTTACGGTGTCTCCATCCTCAAATCCCTCAAAGAGCGCTGACTGTTTCGCATCGACAGCAATACCGGACGCTTCGTCGCTGATGCGTGCTTTGTCAGAGATATTTGTCAGCGTGCCGACGAGCCCGATCGTCCCGCGCGTGAACGTGCCGTCATAATACTCAGGGTCTGCCACCACCTCTGCCACGGTGGTTTCATGCATATCGAAACTGATGGCATATACCGGCGATGCCGTTGCTGTTAGCATACACAAAATCAATAATAATCTCATAATCATAGATACATACCTCCGCATGTCGTTATACTCCCCTATCTTCTATCATCCCGTGCGATCCGCTTTCGCGCATGTTTGTGACTCTTTTGGATAATGTGTGATCGGCTGCCACCTCCCACACTCCAATACTGTAGTTTGTCGCAAGCGGTATTATTGGTTTTGTGGCGCAGGTGCCCAAATACGTGTACCGGAATCATCTTCGAGTGCGCGGCTGATAGATGCAGTACGGCTCTTCTGCGAGATAATCGCCTGTCGCGGCGTATGCGCGAGCACGGCATCCGCCGCAGACCCGTTTATACTCACAGATGCCGCACTTCCCCTTCAGCTTGCCTGCGTCGCGCAGATCCAGAAAGACCTTTGCGTGAGTCCATATCTCCTTAAAACTCGTCTCCCGGATATTTCCCGCAAGAACCGGCAGGTATCCGCACGGATAAACCCCGCCGGTTCGTGAGATGAAACAGAAACCGGTGCCGGCGAGACATCCCTTCGTCATTGCCTCGAAGCCGTGAGTCTCCGCGGTAACAGTGATCCCCTCCTCTTTTGCACGCTCACGCATGATCCTGAAGTAGTGGGGCGCGCACGTCGCCTTCAACTGAAGCCCGACCTTGTCCCGCTGGTCATAGAACCAGTTTAAGATCCGCTCGTATTCGGCTGGCGGTATCTCGTCCTCCTCCCTGCCGCGCCCTGTTGGCACAAGGAGGAAGATGTGGAGCGCATCCGCGCCGAGCTCCGTGCTCAGATCAAGGATCTTCGGGATCTGGTCGATGTTTTCCTTTGATACCGTGGTATTGATCTGCAGACTGATGCCTGCTTTTCGAATCTCTGATATTCCGCGCATTGCGCCGTCAAAGGCTCCCGGCATCCCCCGAAAAGCGTCATGTGTCACAGAGTCCGCGCCATCGATGCTCACGCTGATCCGCGATATACCTGCATCCTTCAGCCGCTCTGCGACATCCCGGGTCACAGGTGTTCCGTTGGTCGCAAGCACGACCCTAAGCCCCTTATCGACGCCGTATCTTGCTATTTCATACACATCATCGCGCATCAGCGGCTCTCCACCGCTTAAGATGAGAATCGGGCTCGCAAAGTCCGCTATCTCGTCGATCAGGCAAAACGCCTCGTCCGTGGACAACTCGTTTGGATCCGGAATCTCTGTGGATGAGCCGCGACAGTGCTTGCATCTGAGATTGCAGGCTCCGGTGATCTCCCATGCGATTAGTCGCGGTTTTATCTCTTTTACCATGGTCATCATCGCTGCCTGATCATCTCAAGCACATCGCATATCTTGTTTATCGTGTCCACAACGGTCTGCATCCCGACAACATCTGATTCTGCCGGCGCATGAACGATTCCCCCGAAATGGTTGTTGTCGCCGACCACGATCATCCCGTGTATGTGCATCCAGTCATGGATCGCCTGCACGGTCTTCTCCTGCCCGCCGTTGCGCGAGCCGCCGACCGCGATCGCGCCCCCGACTTTGCCGGACAGCAAAAACCCATGTATTCGGGACGGGCGCGTGCGGTCGAAGAGTGCTTTCAGTTGGGCGGTCATGCACCCGAAGTAGACGGGCGAGGCGACGACGATTGCATCCGCATCTTCGAGCGCGGGGTAGATCGGGGTCATGTCGTCCTCGATCGCGCACCGTTTCGTGTCCTTGCACACATCACATGCTGTGCACGGGGCGACGGTATGTTCGGAGAGGAAGATTCGGTCTACCTCGAATCCCCGGTCCTCTGCTATGCCGAGTGTGATGTTGATCAGTTTTTCGCTGTTCTGATTCGTTCTCGGACTTCCGGATATTCCTGCGATCTTCATGGTAATCACCTGTGCATAATCAGGCATCAAACTTAATAGACTTGTGATTTATGGGCGAGATTTCCGTATTGTATCGGCATGTATCCGTACACACACCCATGACGTATAACACCCGCGTCGCGCATGGCAAAATGATATTATAAGCGATGTTGTTAAGTCACATCGTCAGATATGCAGCGGTCAGAAGCGGTCAGAGGTGGCGGACCAGTGCTCGATCAGCGTAGACAAAAACCGCTATGCAACAACCATCTAATTGGTAACAATAACCCTGACTTCACCTGCAACTGTCTGAATCCTCCATGAATAATCATGTAGAAACGAAACGTTTATATAACATATCTGTAATGGGGGTAGATGTATCAATAGAATTCAGACCACACA
>DAOVGO010000008.1 GCA_030672345.1 Methanosarcinales archaeon
TCGATCGATGTGGTGACAGCCGATGAGGTGGAGGGATGGAAGGCAAAGATGGGGAAGATTTTGGGGTGAAACGTGTTGCAACGTTGGATTTCTCAATTGGTAGGATGTCATCGACGGGCAAATTCTTACGGAATAAAAAAAGATCATCGAGCTTCTACAGCTCGATGTTCTCAACTATCGCCTGCAGGATCATCAGCGCATCCACACTCGTGAGATCACCATCGCGGTTGACATCACCGATGCGGTATCCCCTGCCCTCTGAATCCGTAAGATATCCGGACGGTGTGTCATCTTCAAGATCCCAGCAATCCGGTACACCATCAGAATCAGAATCTGCCCATGGATCTCCTTCTTCCAATATCAGGATCGCATTACTCGCTTCCATGCCGTCTGCACTGCTCCGGAAACCCACAACATTGCCTGTTGATCGCAAATGTGCGGTCACGACACGGTCACTGATCCCGATTTCATGGACGCCATTGTCAATCCACTCGTCAACCCAGACATGCTCATTGAAGATTAGTTCTCCTTCGGGACCATCAGCACTTGGAGCGAATGTTATCAGTCTGGCATTCGACACTGTCGATGGGTTAATTGTAGGTCCAGTGATTGGTGCCCATGCGGTCGCTTCATCAGGTGTCGTGCAATAGGATGACTTACCATTGAGCAGATCAAATTCCTCATTGACAAATATCTGTCGACGTGGTTCGCCTGCATCTTCGTGTATCACCACCAGCACCATACCGCGCATAGACACATTACCGCCGCCAGCGTGTAAGTTGGTGATAGTTGCATAGTTGTCGCCTGCATCGTTGAAGTCGTCTGTTACATTATACACAAGCATTCCACAAGGATAGTCATAGCCATCGTACCCTTTCCTGTCTGAATAATGTGCATTCAGCGTTTGAGCGGCTCCATTGAAATTCATGCCAGCTTCACTCGGCATCACGTCTGCCTTATCCCACGTATAGGGCACATACAACCTTGCCTCTACAACGGTTGCAGCGGTTGGAACTGGTAGATCGCTTGCAGTCCAGTTGGCTGAATACTCTGTCCAGTGTTTGTTATAATACGCGCTGAGATAGTAACTGTCGCCTGCCGAATAGACCAGATCACCGTTGAGATCGTACGTCTTCCATGTTGTAATATTCTCGCCGCCGGTGTAGGTCTTGCCTTTGTAGCCGTTGTTCACAACGGTTGCATCCAGCGTTGTTGCATTGTTCGACTCATCATCCTCGGCAACACTGCCATAACAGTCAGCGGTCACTGTTATTGTCACCTCATCACCAGCATCTCTGATGGTCGGGTCGATGATACTCACTGTGGTGTTATCTCCCGCAGCGAGTGCATCGACTGATTCTGTTGCGCTGAATCCGTCACTGAGAACGAAACTGACATTGAACGATCCTTCACAACCAGCGCCATTGTTCGTGATTGTTGCGGATATCCCATTGCTCTCATTGCCGAAGAGATAGTCACAGTTCGGAGTAACGCTCTCCACAACCAGATCCGGAGCAGCTGATGCAGGTGCATGTATGACCGCAAGGATTGCACAGGATGCCTGCATCCCGTCGCTACCGTTGTCACGGAATCCCATGGTGTTGTCGCTTGGAAGCAGCTTTGAGAGCACCGGGACCTCCTCCACGTTGATCTTGCTTCCGGGATACGCCTCTGTGGACGCGTTCCATGCGTCGGTCTTGATGACCTTGTCATTGAAGAGCAGGTCAGATCCAGGTCCCATTCCCTGTGTAACAATCGCGATCAGTTTCGCATCGATGACATCGGTCAGATCGATCTCGCCGGGAAGCGCTACCGTTGCTGTGGCACTCTCTGGCGAGACAGAGTAGTTATTGCCGCCATGCGTATCATCCGCTGCCATGAGATAGTCGGTACCTTCCAGCACCCAGAGTTGAACCCTGCAGCCATGACCTGCACCAATGTAGTACACGCCCAGCGCCTGGCCGAGCAGCGTGGTGTTGTTGCCTCCGATCGGTTCGATGTTCTTGACAATCGCCGTGTAGTCGCCAGACCCGCTCACAAGCGAGGTTACATTGAAGACGGCGCATCCTTTTGGTGATTGGTAATATCCAAACGCCTTCGAGTCGTGGTATACCCATTCAGGCATAATATCCGTGCCGTTGAAGTTCACACTCAGATTCGCCAGACATCCGGTTGGATATGTCTTATAGTTGCCCCATTTGTCATACCAGCTCACATAGAGTCCCGCGCCCAGCACCACCGCACCAGCCGGCAGATCGATGTGGTGAACCCTTGCATCGGTTGCCTGCGGAGCAAAGGTGCTGATCTTCGCACCACTTATGTTGAATGCCATATCACCGTCAACAAGGTCGAAATACTCTAGAGTCAGCGGCTCTTCCGTTGTATCGCAGTCGAAGTTCTTGCTCTTGTAACCGTTGTTGACGACGCCACCGATAACACCGTTTGTACCGGAAAACTCCTGGATAGCCGGAAGATCCTTCGAGAGTGCGTTATTCGTCTCGTCGGATTCAGTTATCTTTCCGCAACTCCCGTCGTCCGGACAGTTCGGACAGCTACTGCAGTTGCAGTCAACAGTCGCCGTTATCGTGAGCGGGAGTGACTGCGGCGGGAACCCTGGCATAACCGGATAATCTTCGCACGATGGCGTCCAGTCGATGCTGATCGTTGTGTTCGAATCTGCTGCCATGCCGTCTGCTACGGTTGTGCAGCCGATCTTTTTACCATCCGCCACGAAACAGACATCGAAACCACCTGTCACTGCGTCAGGTCCGGCGTTCTGCACGACTGCAGAGATCACGTTCCCTCCATTTACATAAACCCTGAGTATGTCATCAGAGCGTGTATCGCCCGGGTTAACAAGGACATCGGTCACGCTCAGATCCGGAGCTGCTGACGCGGGCACAACCATCGCCAGCAGAACCACTATGCATACCAAAGATATTCTACTTTTCATTCTATACCTCCTATGTTATTTCTTATGTTATTAATCTCGAACTATTTCGAGATATCAGCAGCAATAATCTTACTGCCACGTATGCAGACAGCACAACGGTATATAAGTGTTACTCATGTCAGATAAATCGCGCTTAATCGATCTCGGTGGTATCGCCGGGCGTGATTACCACCCTTGCAATCCTGTGCATCTCCATTTCGGTTTCATCCGATATGTTCAGTACAGTGGAATGGTTCGTTTCATTGTTAGCACCGGATGCTATGTCAGACTCATCCGAAAGATAAAAATATACGTTTAATATAACCGAGATTAATGCGATCAGAATCGCAACAATCGATATAATCTTCCATCGATTCCCATTATACTCAGTATCTGGCGTAGATGTCATAAATCCCCCTCTCCAGCTGCCCCCCCTCCAGCTGGAGTGCAAACGTACCATCGTAACTTGTAACGGTTCGATAAACCTCTGTCTCGTTATCATCGAAGAAATCGTCATCATCCTCGTCAAAGAAGCAGATCTCGGTGATATAATCCTGTGTTTCGTTGGTGTATGGATCATCGAATATCTTCAGCGTTCTGGTTTTACTGGTTGCTGTGACGTTCATCCACATATTATAATCAGGATCGCAATCAGAGGGCACCGCATAGACCCAGATATCCTCTGCTTCCCTGTATACTGCGATTCGATCGAACCGGTCATAGATGGCAAACCTGATCGTCCCGAAGACTGCGCCGTACGTATCGTCAGAGATGTAATGTATGCCCATGTCCGTGATCTCGCCCACCACCACAGCAACCCGATCAAGTTTCGGCACCTTCTGCCCGCGCTCAAGGATGAGAATGGCAGTACTCGGAACCATGTAGTCACCCTTGTCCACGATGTATGCGTAATTTCCACTGGTACTGAGATGATCGGTCACGTCACGCTCGTCTATCGCAAGATCAGGATATGGGTCGCCATTGTAGACATCCTCGTCCCATGTCTCGTTGTTGAACCCGAGTTCGTTCTCTCCCGCGTCCCCGGACGGAACAAACGTT
>DAOVGO010000007.1 GCA_030672345.1 Methanosarcinales archaeon
TGATGAAATGTGTGTGGTATAATCTGATTATGCAGTTTTTGTTCTGTCGGGTGAAAATTTGTGAGATGTGGGGGTGCTCCGTGGGTGTTTCAAAATCAATTGTGAGACAGACTCTTCAGTCGGGGGTGGCACGGCTGGGGCATCAGAGTGTACATCGAGGTAAGCTATTTGCTTGGGAGCCCCTAAGTCATCATCATCATCCGGCATTAATCTCAACCGGCAACACCGCTCTTCGCTTGCACAGCACCTTTGCATGGAGGTCGGGCAGCGTCACCACATCGTTCTTTGCAAGGGTGTAATGGTGGCTATCCGTGCCCACGAAAGTGGGGATGTTCTTGAGCACGCGCACGATCGTGTAACCCTCCGGTGCGCCTATATTCACTGTTTCAACTCCCTCGAGACCCCCTGCATCTTCGTCATGTTCGGCAGCTTTCTCTTCTGGCAGCGGTGGGGCAGACTCGACATTCCTGACCTGCGCAACCGATGTAACCGGGGTAACTGGTGCAACCAGCTCACCAGCGATCACCTGTTCGACCGCATTCCAGCCCTGCCGCACCGCGCCAAGCACCGAATCATAGATGTCACGCTCAATCGGCGTCATCATATCGATGTCATGCCTGATGCCACCAATCTCCCCCATTATGCTTAAGGATGCAAGGTTGACGATCTTTCCGATCCGCAGTTTGAAGATGCGCTGCAAACGGTCGCTCGCGGTCTCGAGTTCGTCGGCAAGGAACTGGGCTTCTCTGCCCGATGCCGTTTTCTGCTCCTCACGAAGCCCATCAAGATACGTGCGCACGTTCTCATAGAAGTCGGGCTCGAGTTTTGCGAGTTTTTGTTTCTGCTCCTGTTTCAGGATATTGCGCAGTTCTTCAAAATCCATTGTGAGCATATTTGCGATCAGCATTATTTCAATCTGGTGGCAAACGCCGAAACATATTTATAGGAATTTGATGTGGTTTACTATCATCTTATGATAATGTTGAGGAACCTACCATGAACAAAACTCAATTATTTGCCGTGCTGATGCTGATGGTTTTTGGGTTGGTCATCATCTCGATTATCGTCTATGATTCGGATGCATCAATCGAGATGCAGCAGTGTGGTGGCTGTCACAACCCTGAGTTCACCCAGGAGATGGCAGGGACCGGTGCATGGCCCGCTATCTTCAATGCGATCGTTTCCGAGCACCGGGGCGAACGCGCTGAACCGTATTCCGGGACGTGTCTCCGAGACCTGGCGGAATCCCAGGTACCGGAGAGCGTGCAGCTGCACAAGGGCATGATACCCACCGAATGCATACGCTGCCATAACACACCGATTGCACCGATGTACACCGAGTGCATGATGTGCCATGGAGACCACCAGCATGCCACCGAGCCGGTAGAAGGCGGCTGCAGGGAGTGTCATCCGGCGCACACCGCAGACACCAGCGATGGCTGTGCTGACTGCCATGTGCCCCAGTATACCGAGTTCACCACATCCGGTGGCGGGCATGCGACGAAGGACACCAGCTACGAGGCTCTGCGCTACACACTGAGTCCGACGACATACAGTTATGATGCGCCATTGATCGGAGACGGGTGCTACTCCTGTCACGAGGAGCATGGAGAATCCATGGCATGTATGGACTGTCATGGGCTCGAACATGGATATGGACTGTCAGACTGTCAGACCTGTCACAACCCACATGCTCCAACCGTGATCAAGTTCGGTGCGATCGTGACCAGCGAGCAGTGCGTACTGTGCCACGAAGACACCAAGAAGGAGTTCATCACATATCCGACCAAACATGCGGAGCTGAATTGCACCGACTGTCACATCGAGCACGTTGGAGCAATGGCATGCATCAACTGCCATGCTGACGCGCACAAGGATATTGTTGTGGATGTTGACTGCATGACCTGTCACACGAACGGGCATGCACCGATCTAGAGTATACGATTCCGCCGGCACCATCCCGGCGGGGTTAATTTTTATGGCTCTCATCCCAAGTTTAAGAAGAAGTTGCATCACCAGACCGACATCGAAGCAAAAATGCCAACCAAAACAACAGGAAAACAGCAAAGTTAACAGGGACTCCAGCGCTCTTCCTGTATTTGCATCCTTTCAGCCATCTGATAAGGAGCGCAAATCCTCAAAAAAACACCAGCGTTCCTAAAATAACGGCATTCTTCTATTTTTAAGACGATCGCCAACCACAGGACTGCAACATTTTTAACTTAAAATCCTATTATAGGCACTGGAAAATCCGGGTTGTGCCACTTGAGCGCGGCTACTTTCGGAGCAAATCTCCAAATTCAGACCCTCAGTTGCAGCATCTGCTTGATACCACCACGCAGTGCATGTACGAACGTATCTGCCCTTCCGATCACCGAAACAGCGATTTTGAGCTCGTTGATGCGCTGGGCAAATGTTCTGCTCGTATACGCCCCGATTCTTGTATCGATAAGCCCGGTTTGCGGGAGTATCGGGAGATACAGTATCCGTACACCTTTTCGGACCATCCGCCGCAGGTATAGCAGACTTGCCTCCTGTACGCCGATGTCGTCGAGCAGCACGCCGGTGCCGGTCTCAGGAGGCATGCCTGTCAGTATGATCAGCTGCCGCTCGCCATCTAAAAGATCCCATCTCATACGGAGCAGCGATGCAAGCGCAAGATCGAGCCTGCAGCATCCGGCGCCGTTTGCCGCAAGCAATGTCCCGTAATCGAGGCTGCCATGAATATTGATATCTGCACGGGTATCGGATCCGAAGGTGATGAGCGATCTGGTCTCTGCATCGCTGATCTTCTCGAGCAGCGCGATCGTGGCGATCTTTGCAAACGCTGATGGCGCATCCTTGCCAGGTACTTCGCGCCCGAGCATCCGGGTTCTTGCCCACGCAGTCATCTGGTCAGAGTTGTCGAGCAGGACCGCAAGATGCAGCGCCGGCTTGCTCCGCGCCCTCGATCTTCCGATGACTGCATCCATCTGCCGTCCCCGTGTGCAGAACTCCTGTTGCGTGCGGTTGACAGCGATGATGCCAGCGCCGTCGTACGGCTGGTATTCCATCCGTTCGAGTGATGGGGGGACATAATAATCTCTTTTGAGTACATCACTACCGATATTCCTGCAATTATCGATTATCTTTCGATAAATTCGGGGTTTACGCTTTTCAAGAAACTGTGCGCAGTATGTTAGTGTGTCATCCACGAGATCATCTGTGAAGTCGTCTACTACATTGTTGAGGCGCATCGTTGTCTCTCATCTCACAAGCGCGTCTCCGACCGAGATCACCAGTTGCTGCACCCGGTGCAGTGAATGCGGGTCGGTCTCGTCCGCAATGATCGTGCTCTGGTGGAATGCGGCATCCATGAACGCGCTGACATGATCTGAGCCCTGTTTCATGGAAAGATCGCAGTACCGAGCCATTCTGATGACTCCGTCGGTAGATAGTCCCTGCGGAATCCCACGATCCTTCTTCCAGATCGCTCTGGTCTTATCTGCGAATATAAGTATGCCTTCGATCACCTTTTCATCGAGATCAGGTGTGATCGAAGCAAGTAGTGTTCTTTCGGTGGAACTGCTCGGATAACCGATGTTTATCGGAACAAACCGCCTTTTCAGCGCATTGCTGAGCCGATAGGTTCCTTCGTCCCCGAAATTCGCGGTCGCTATCAATACCCAACCATCAGGCTTCAAAAGGGTCATTTCCTTGTATTCGAGCGGCAGTTTGCCGAGTGACAGCAGCAGAAAAAGACCTGAGTACGCAGAACTCGGCGCACGCGTGAACTCGTCGATCAAGAGGTTTTTATGGTCGAAGATCGCTCGCGCGACGATTCCGTACTTGTACACGAACTGCTCTGCAAGCGCCGAGTTGCCAGACATCGAGAGCGGATGAAAGCCGCCGATGATATGGTACTCGTTCATCCCCTCTGTGCCCTCGATCTCGTAGAATGTATCCTTTCCGCCACCGAGATACGTTAAAAGATGTTCTGCGATCGTTGTTTTCCCGTTACCCGGGGGACCGTACAGCATGATCGGATAACCAAGATCAATGTACCGCAGCGCCCGTATGATGGCGTCATCGTGCCCTTTGATCGTGCATGTCTCAAGGATCTTGAGATAGTCATCTGTTGTCAGCATTTATTTGAATGAAAACTCCATATTTCGCTCTATCTGATGTAATAGTTCTTCTGCGTCATCTTTTGACCCGTAATCGTACTTCGATACGAGTAAGTTCAGTTCATTCTTGAATTTGCCAACGCCCTGCACACACGCCAATCGATTCAACTCCCCCTTCTTAAGTTCGCTCTGGAAGTTCTGCATCTTCTTCACTATCGAGTTGTATGGATTTTCTAATCCTTCTTCCGTCTCTTCGTCATCTTCGGCTGCCAATCTGCGATATATGACCGTCCCATCCTCTGTGATCGTTTTTTCAATGTCAAACGCATTCAACACCAGATGGTTTGCAAAGAAAACGACCATAACAAAGACAACGTGCGATAAGAGGTAGTACCAGCAGAGTATGAGGAGATCTCCGCTGATTATCGAGAGAAATTCGCCTACCTCGGATAATTCATCGATTAACGAAAGTTGACTGATCGCAATCGTTGTAGCGAGTATGATAAACACAGAAAGCGTCAGGATTCCTGCCTTCGACGTCGCATAGAATCGATTGGCAGCAGAGAATCTAAGACTCCTTACAGTGCCTGCAAGCAGATAACACCACAGCAATGGTATCAATGAGCACAGAACGAACGTTAACAGCAGCATATCCGGTTTACCGCCAACATAGTCCAGATTCCATGTTCTTGTGACGTTGTATATCATGACTGCAAGTCCCATCCCTGCAAATCCATATCCATACCGTGGTGAATCTACGATTGCGATGAGAATGACGATGGCATTTGCCATGGCAAAGATAACCATCGGCAGGAACTGGAATGAGTCAAAAAGTTCTTCGGTATGCACAAGATTCATTGCAGCGCCCACAGCCCAGTATGCGGAAAAACCAAGGAAGATGTATGCTGCAAACTTGACTGCGCGGCTCGGGATCATGTATATGACCGGCACGGCAAGCCCTGTGAGCAGCATCAGCACGAACAGCGCCATAAAACCGGATGTGCCGCCATAGATCGGCGCTACGTAGATGTTCGTGATTCCGATCAGCACTGCGCAGAGCACCGCAACGTTTCCGTTGATTGATTTCTGATTACTCAATTAGATACGCCTCCCCGTACTCCTCCACTAAAAGAGTTATAACCCAAAGGGATAAATAATTTACTGTTATCTCCGGGAGATTTTTTGTCCACTCCGCAGTGTATTTTGGAATTCTGACATTCCAAACCTCATTTCAGAGGATGATATGTTCCATACGGAATGATTTTATCACGAATGCGCACGCCCCGGACGAATGGCACGAATCTATATGGCAATAGCTACCGTATCCGTGTTATATGTGTCATTCGTCTCATTCATGTTTGAGATCTACACATATATTCGCCGAAGCTATCTTCAGACTCGATTATGCCACACACTTACCGGAAATTACAAAAACGGACGTGGTTTAGCATAAACTGACGAAGACGGGGGCTATAAATCAATCTCGCTCTTTTACCAGCGCACCCGCCTGATAAGATAAACCGCAACAATCGATGCCAGCACCCCGCACCCGTGCAGGGCAGGCGTCTGTGCCGGGCACCGGTCCGCGCCCTCCTCTTTGTCGTGCGCATCGCCATACAGATCGTTACGTGCGTTGTTATGCGTATACTCTGATATATTCGTCTTATAGATCGCAGTCACGTTCCCCTGACCTGTAAATGACTGTGCGGTTCTCGCAACCATCTTTGCGTATCCATAGTCCACGATCTTGCCGGTCTGCGATGGTTCGAGTATCTTCGCGTGTTCATAAGCACTCACAGCCAGAATTGGCTCTGCACCGCTCTCTCTTGCAGATATGATGGCTGATATCGCATCTCTTTCGGAATTATTCACTTTTTCATCAAGATCAGCCATTCCTATCAGTTCGATTGCAGTGTTCGCCTGCACCATCGCGTGTAACGAATCATAGATCGCTCCGGCATAATATCCTGCGTGTAACTCGCTTCTGGCGCGGGATAGATCGTCTGTGGCGACCACGATCAGTGTTTTGCACCCTCCGGTCTCGCTGATCAGCGCATCGGCGTAGGCAAGCATCGAAGCCGCCTGACTGTAGTATCTGCCTGCACGGTCACGGATCAGATCGTCGGTGATCGCATCCCTCGTGCCGGCGCATGAGAGCGTTGCCCACCATTGCGCAGACCGTGCCCGTTCCATCGAAAAAGCCAGCAGTTTGATCGCGCCGCCCGCGTTTTCTGCCCGCTTTGCATCATCCAGCTTCTCCCTTGCGATGGTCAACCTCGACTCTGCCGCACCAATCCCCTCAAGAACGCCGTTTTTCGATTTCGCCTCATCAATGGCAAGTTCCGCATCCGAAATTTCGTTTTCGACCCGCTCGATCAGATCAGAGAGGTATTCATCTGTGTCATCCGAAACAAGATACTCGGAGTACCATCTGATGTGCCTTAGGTTGATCATCGTGTTAAAACTCCGGCTCATGGACGCATAGTAGTTTTCAGCATCATAATCTTCCTGTGCATCCTTAATTGCCAGAATCTGGCTTTCAAGTACGCCCTCAAACCCTGGATCGACAACTGCGTCGGTATCATCGTATTGCACTCTTGATTCGTCCAGCAGTGTAGCGGCAAGCGGCTGCATCGCATCCATATATGCTTTGGTCTGCACCTCGCCGGTCAGCAGCACCTTCGGAATTTCATAGCCAGTATATATCCGGATGGCATCTCTCAGATCATCGATCTCTCTGACACGGACTCCCTGCTTCTTTCCAAGCGAAATTATATTCACTGTGACCGGGTTTTCCTCGATCGTAACAAAAGGACCTTCATGCTTGATGATGTGCTCTGTTATTGTCATATTTCCCTGTCCGGCTGGTATCAGGAACGTGTGGGCGCCCTTCTCTGCGGAGGCATTGAGTTTTGCAGATATCCCTCCGACAGCGCCGATTGAGCCGTCAGGATTGATCATGCCGGTCATTACGACCCCTGGATCGATTGTCCAGTTCTTGAGTGCTGCAACCGTTGCGACCGTCATCGAAGCGCCTGCCGAGGGTCCTCCGATCACGGGCGAATCGGTATGGAGGACATAGAAGAAATCACGGGTTTCAGGGTCGATGCCTGTGATATCGCACGCCACCATCGAGGATAGTCTGGCAGAGCCCTGCATATCGACCTGTGTGAACGGCGCAGTATCAACAAACACATGACCGGTGCCGTTTGTGACCCATACCGTCAGATTCGTAAGCACGCCCACCTCGCCCTCTGACGTTGCGTATACTGCGGGAAGAGGGACAGAGACCGGTGCAGCCGACGCGTCCACGGTGTACGTAATCGATAAGAGGAGAACAAGCGTCAGAATCAGGCGTTTCTTTTCCATCAGGTCATTATCTCCTGCCAGAGGCATAAGGATAATGGTTCCGAGCATGGTCTGGCGTGGCACACGCGCATTTAAGAATCCGGGGGGTTAGCTGATCCCCTCTATACAGTCAGGCATGAACGTGCCGGTCATACATGCGGATTGCATATCTTCGTGCCACGCAGACACATACTGCTCGTCATACATCTTCCTCTCGGCGATCCGGGTGTTGTTTCTCCACATTTCAAAAGAACATTTCACCGCGGAGGTATAAATATTGCCCAAA
>DAOVGO010000080.1 GCA_030672345.1 Methanosarcinales archaeon
ATGATCATGTTTACGTACATTGCGCATCCGACGAGTGGTTTTCCGGCACGTTCGAGCTCGGCGTCACATCGTTTCTTCAGCTCTCGCAATGCCCCGTCGCCACCGTGACCACCAAGAGCAAGCAAGCCAGCTGATGTTATCTCGCCGGTCTTCTTATCAAATTGTGGTGTTAACGACCAGCAGGCATGAATATCTTCTCGTTCAGGCATTATTAGCGTCCCCGCAAGGGTTCATCTTCTTAATGTACTTAATGCACGCACTGACATAGATAAGATGCCCCTGATCTTTTGCATCTCTTAGAATCTGTGTAGCATCATCGATCTCATCCATAGGTGACAATATGATGTTGGCATGTTAAATATAGATCCCTAAAAAAGAAGACGATTGAGTGAGTATCACTCACTACCCATCGCCGTTGCCCAGGCGTTTGCCCAGTTTTCAACAGTGCCCGCCTTTACCTTTGCTGCCTTCAGGCATGTTGCTGTCTTCATGCCACCTTCTTTGCCGCATGAAAAGTATTTGTCTACGCCGATCCGATTGATGCCAGCGGTGTACTTTGCCTTGCCCTTTGTGATCAGTGCTGCTTCTCCAGCCATAGTTTTTCACCTCCCTTGCAGTTGTTTGACATAAGCGTCATTACTACCATCGCGTAACTACTCGCATATAAACGCTGGTGATCACATTTCGCCGTCCGTGATCACCGAATCAGGTCTCCCGAAGATTGCTACCGCGGTCTCAAGATCACTCTCGATCATTCGTTTCGTGAGTGTTGGTATCGCAGCAACAATCAGGTCGCTTAATGTGACGTCGCTCTCCGTGATCAGGATGAACAGGTTGAGCATGTCACGTATCGTCTCTGAACGGCTCTTCTCGTAGTTGCCTGCGATGCTGTCGATCAGTCCGAGCTGCTCAGTGGTGGTCTTGAAGTGGACCGTTTCTTTGTATTTCACGTCTAATCAAGCGTTGTTGCATACCATTTTGCGTATTTTCGCTCCGCCTCTGCTCTGTCATAATCCTCTGTGAGCAAAACGATACGCCGTGCGAGTAGGAATGATTTGCTATCCTGGTAGCGCTTCTCCTGCTCCTCTGTACCGGGGCGTCGCGGCAATCCTCTAAACATCTCACGAGCCTGATCTTTGGTCCAGTCATGGTCATCCACATCATCGATCCTCATGCCAAAACCCTTATCTGACGTAGCAAGCTCGTATACCTCATCAGGGAATGAGAATTCATACGTCGGCTCCGCTCCGCAGTAGTCCTGTATCGCTTCCAGTGCTGCCTTCATCGCAAGTCGGCAGTTCTCTGCTTTTGCTTCCATTTCGTCTGTCATGGTATCACTTCATGTAGTTTCTCAAGTTCCCTCCGGAACGCGAACGGATCGTCGATCGATTCTGCAAGCTTCTGGAACCGGTCGAGGCATTCCGGATCGTAGTTGCAGATCTCAAGGATCTCATCGACCATGCAGGGGGATCTCATCTTGAGCATGGTTGCGTAGTCGCCTTTCGGGACGGTGCCGTGGTGTTTGAGTGTTCGTGTGACCGCGCGGTTGAACTCCTTGTCGTCGATCTCCCCGTCCTTGCGCTGCACAGCGTACCCGTACACCTCTTTGATGCAGCTCTCGGCTGTTTCGTCCTCACACACGGTCTTTGCGAAGTCGATCATCTCGTCGTCGTCAAGCTTGTCGCAGAGCCGTTCTCTCTCACGGTGCAGCTCAGGTTTCGATTCACGCTCCCGCATCGGGTCGTAGAGCTGGACCGGACCATGTTCGGAAAGGTCGGTGAGGATGCCGAACGGGTCCGGAACCGGCAGCTTGACAGTCCGGCTCTTCTGGCGTTTTGCCGATACGAAGAGTTGCCTGAATACCGAGCGCAGTGTCTCACGCTCTTCTGGTGTTCGTGCGAGCTGGTATGCAGCCTGGTACGCCCTGTCAAGATCATCACGGAGGGACATTGTTATATACCCCTTTGTTTCATATCTACCTATAAGGGATGTTACTCTGACACTCCCCCCAACTCTTTTATAGCCACGAAACCACTGCAGGGGGCGCGGGGCTCCTGCGCCCCCCCATCCCACACTACTTCCGTGCGAGATCCCGCACCATCTTCCGTGGCAGTGGCGGCGTCAGGATCCCGAACTCAAATGGCAGTGCGGGCAGTGCATCCCAGATGTTCGGCTCCTTCGGTCCGAGTCCGAGTCGTTCGACAGGCGGCTCCACTCCAGCTCCATAGAGCATCTCATGCTTCAGTCTTCTTGCTTCATCAGTGCGTGGTATTCCAAATGTCATTTTAAATCCCGCAACGGTCTGATTATAACGCATCCGGGTGTAGGCTTCAGTTTTCTTGCTTCATCAGAGATTGGGGTTCCGAAATTTCAATCCCGCAACGGTCTGATTATAATACACCCGGGCATGAAACAGTAGTTGCACAAGCATCATTATATACTTTGGCATCTTTGAACGATATTATCTGGGCAGATCTACCTACTTTTCAGGCAGGAATTGTGCAGGGGCGCATCAGTCCGGTGCGCCGCTCTACACCCTATTTATTCTTCTGACGATGATGTGGTCCGGCGGGCAGCTGTGCAGGTTTGAGACAAAGTGTCCGCAGGTCATGCAGTAGTCCTGCACACCAAGGTGGTCTTTCTCAAACGTCCGGGTCACCCAATCAGATCTCATACGTCGGCTCAACACCCATCTGTTCAACCGCCTCCTCGGCAAGTGGCTTTCCGAGTGCCATCGCGATTGCGGCGGCGGCTCCGAGTGCGCCGATGACGATCAGGAATGGCAGGCTTGGCATCTCTGCGATGTGATCACGTCCTTGTAGTTCTTTGTGGTGATCGTACTTATACTATCAGCCCCACGACGGTCTGGTCGTGCTGCTTCAGCTTCTCAGCGGTTGCCCTCGCCTTCACGAACCGGTGCCACTCATCTGCCATGAACTTGTATGTGCCGGTGTTCTTGAGACGGACCAGGTACTCTCTTTCGCTGCCGTCGATGCTCTGGTCAAAGTCGTAAAAATAATAGCCTGGAAGGTTGCTGCTGTCTGCCTCTGTCATCCGAAGCTCGTTTCGTACCGCACCGAAGGATGATCCATCGAAAAACAGTAGATCAGATTGTCTTTGTATGATAACTGATGGGACCTGTCCAGCGACAGGTTCTCGGTTGTACGCGATCGAGACGCCAATCCTGACCACATCAGAGACATCGTGCAGCTCCATGATCTCACCTCAGCGCATCCCACTCCTCGTATTCGATTCCTGTTGGTATCTTGATGTAGCCAACGGCGACGGTTGCCGTGATTGCTGCTACGGTCGTCATCTTGAAGGCAGCATCCTTCCACCCGGTCCAGCCCCCACGAAAATTTGATGCAATGTTGATCGGTGCATCGTTGGCGTATCCATCGAATATCGGTATGGTGCGAACCCCGTCATCGAAGAAGATCGTTAGCCGTGAGTTGGCTACCCTGTCGGTCGATACGATTATGTCGGTGAGCAGGATTGCTCCATTCTTTACAGGTTCGGTTATCGTTGATGTGCCTGCAGCAGCCCTTGTAACTGATTTGAACCTTGTCTTGGTCGGGTACCAGTCAGCCACTGCGAGATGCAGGTGTCCGAAGATATCCTTAATTATCTCTACTGCTTTGCCTGTTGCACTGTCTACCAGAATCGCTTTCAGTGTCATCTATCGGGTACGATGTAGTATCCGTGCATCACCAACGTAAGTTCGCCGGCGTTCTTTGCCTTGATTGCGATGATGTCGTTCATTCCAAGGCAGAGTGACTCATCGAACAGTACTCGCTCAAGACCGTTGATCTGGTATGTTCCGGCGCATTCGCCTCCTGTGATCCCCGTGATCCCGTTACCGACCTCATCCCATCCGTAGACCTCCACAGCAGCAACCTT
>DAOVGO010000164.1 GCA_030672345.1 Methanosarcinales archaeon
CAAACCATTATTCAGGGGATTTCTCGGTGGAAGCCCGCAATTCTTTCCTGATAAAGAATGGCGAGGTCAAACAGCCAATAAAATCGATTATGATTGCTGGAAATGTGTTCGATCTGCTCAAGAATATCGATGGTGCCGGCACGGATGTTCGTGCTGTCGGAGATATTGTTGTGCCGACGGTGCGTGTTTCTGATATGCAGGTTATCGGGTAGGGCTTGCCCCGGGTTTTCAGCCACTCCCAAATTTCGGGGCGGAGGTTTTATATGGGGCTTGTTTCGATTTATTCAGCATGGAACGAGGAGAACTCTGTCAGGATCGATGCGCGGGTTTGCTACTAACTGATTACATACAAGGCGTCGGCGCAGCCCACGCGAGAGCGCTGTGTGCAGGCTCCGTACTTACGTCAGGGGTTTGGTGACTGAGCAGGGTGAGAATAATGAACAATTTAGAAGTTAAAAATAAAGAGATTAAAAGCGAAGATAAAAGGGATTTCAAGATATTTTTAATGTGCATTTCGTTAGGTGCTGTAGGTTTTGGTTTAATTGGTATTCTACCTTATGAAATACCGTTATTTTTAAGAGTGTTAATAGCTTGTCTCTTGCTTGGGATACCTTTGCTAAATTTTAAAAAAATAATTATCTTTGGCATATCAGGAGGATTAGGCTATTTCGTTAAAGATTACACATTTTGGGATTTGTCTGATTTTGGATGGTATTCCTATCTCGAATCTCCAACTGGTGTTGAAGCTATTCTTAATCTGTTGTTTACTGGGGTTATGATAGGAACATTTCTCGGCATTGCTTTATGGAATAGGAAAGCGATTAAGATATTCCCTCTTTCCGGTGCTATCGCTTTTTTCTTTGGGTCTTTGCTGTTTTTTTTGTTTTCTTTGGAGCCTCTTTTTGCTGGTTTGGGAGCTGGAACAGTATTTGGCGCCGGTACGTATCTTTACCTTTCTTCTATTAAAGAAAGAAGAATTGAACTTCGGATTATCGCAATTTCCTATCTTCTTGTAATTCTATTATTAATTCCAGTTTCGTTGCTGATACTGTGGAATCTCGGGGGAGGACATCCACCTATTACAAAAACCACAGTGTCAATTGGTGAAGTGGTAGAGCGATATGATACGAAGAAGCAATGTGGCATGAGAATAGTTATAAATAATTATACATTTTTGCCACATGATACTGGAAAAGATGCAAAAGTTTGCGTCACGATACAAAATGAAGGTGCTGGATGCAGGAGCCCCAGTATCTATCTTTGGTATAAGCAAGATGAACATCCATGGGGAACGGAGATACTTACAAAATATCCTGCAATAAGACCGGAAATAGAACCAAACACAACGAGCTATGACCACATTTATTTATTCGAGGATTTACCATCTCGTTTACGCACAAAAGACTGCGCAGTGGTATGGAGGTGGTTGCATCTTGCAGAGTATCAAAGAGGAGCTGAACACATAATATGGCGATTAAAATAAAATTATTGGATTTGAGGAAACCATAATGTATGCTATCGCTCTAAATTTCCTCGCAGGGGTTTTGTTCTTTCAGGCTCCGTACTTAAGTGCGGGGTTTGGTGACTGAAGTTGTTGATTCAAGTCTCGTGTCTGCTACTTCGGGTTTTGGGTCTCTGGAGAACATACGGGTTTGTATCCAACACCGCGTAAGTTGACGATCTACCCCCCCCCGAATTTCAAACATGTTTTATACGATCACAGACTAATATATGTAAACCATGAAAGCGGGCAACAAAGCCACAAAGAGGACGGCGATCGTCGTGTTCGTAAGCATACTCGTGATTTTTGCGGGATGCCTGTTATCAGGCTGTCTCGGAGGCGACGACGATCAAACCGAATCATCAGGGGCAGGGACATCGTCTGGATCAGGAGAATCAGGACCACCCCCGGAGAAACCTTATGTTAAATCGATCGATACATCCAAATTGAAACTCGGAGAACCCTCTGATGCGACCATAACGATCTTTAACAACGGAAACGATGCGGTTACTAAAGAGAGAATCGTTATGACCGCAACCGCCGTTAAGCTGGACAACTGGCTTGCTAACAAGGCTTTAAAGACGAAATCCGAGGAAGAAAGGACCGAGACGTATGAGATGGCATTCGCCGAAACGATCGAGAGCGGTGAGTCATGCACGCTATGCGCGGAGTTCGATCTGCCAGCAAAGGTCAGCGGGGTCTCGATCGCAGGCATATATCATGTGACGATCGAGGTGTATGCAAACGATACATTGATAGGCAAAAAGATCATGGATATACATCTACAATCTTGAAGTGATAGGATGACCAAAAAGACAAAAGGACAGAAAAAACTCCTTGCAAAGGCGTTTAATCAGAATAAACGTGTTCCTGTCTGGGCAATTATGAAAACGAACAGGAAAGTGACAACCCACCCGAAACGGCGCCACTGGAGGAGAAACAGCATTAAGGATTGATTGTTATGATGGAAAAGGAGCAAATATACACGATACCGCTGAGATCCGTAAAAAGAACGGCGAGGTGGAAGCGGAGCAGGCGGGCGATCAAGGATGTGCGCGCGTATCTTGTAAGGCACATGAAGACCGATGCAGAGAACATCAAGCTGGATCGCACGATCAATGAGGCGATCTGGAGGCGTGGCTCGGAGAAACCGCCGAGGCGCATCAGAGTGCATGCCATACGGTTCGAGGACGGCGCCGTAGAGGCGGAACTCGCTTGACATTTCCTCTGGTGTTCCCTGAAGAGCTTTTTTTTGAGGTGTGGGGTGTTTGGTGATGGACAGGAAGTTGATGATCGGTGGCAGTCCTGTGCTCGGCGTCTTTGCCACGGTGACTGAGAACGTCGCACTCGTCCCGGTCGGGACACCCCACGTGACCGCGGAGCAGATCGAAGAGGCGCTGCGCGTCCGGGTCATGCAGACCTCGATTGCCGGAAGTTTTGTTGTGGGCTCGCTTGCATGTGGAAATTGCAGCGGGTTCGTGGTCTCGAGATACGCATACGCAGAAGAGATCGAACCGCTGCATGAACTCGGGAATGTGAATGTGCAGGCGATCCCTGATGTGATGACCGCTGTCGGAAATATCATCCTTGCGAATGACACCGCGGCAGTCGTGCACCCGCGCCTGCCCAACCGGGCTGTGAAGACGATAGAGGAGACGCTGCAGGTGGACGTGCGCAGGGCAACCATTGCCGGGCTGAAGACGGTTGGTATGGCAGGGGTTGCGACCAACAAGGGCGTTCTGGTGCATCCAAGGGTGAGCGATGCCGAAATAGCGATTCTTGAGGATGCATTCAATCTTCCGGTCGATATCGGGACTGTTAACTTCGGATCGCCGCTGATCGGCTCTGGTTTGCTTGCAAACTCTGCCGGATATCTTGCCGGCGCCGACACAACCGGACCCGAACTCGGCAGGATCGAGGATGCGCTCGGGTATATATGACCAATATCAACAGATACCACGGACAATGGCGAAACATCTGATTCCGAGAAAATTATTCTTTACAGGTGGGGTCGGGAGACATCCGGACCATCTGACATCGTTTGCGATGGCGCTACGTGATGCCGGGATTGAATACTTAAATCTCGTCACCGTCAGTTCGATTGTGCCACCAGAATGCCAGGTTATCTCAAAAGAATCCGGGATAGTGGAGCTTGATCCGGGAGAGATCGCTTTCGTGGTGCTTTCGAGGAACGAGTCCAACGACACGGGGGAACTGGTCTCTGCATCCATCGGGTGTGCGCTTCCGGGAGCCCCTGGCAGATTCGGGTATCTCGCGGAATACCATACAACAGGTACTGGCAGGGATGAGACGCTTGGGTATGCGTGCAATCTTGCAGCAGGGATGTATGACACCCTTTCAGGCGACGACGCCCCCGAAATTACGGGCATCGCAAAGGATGCTATTGCAGACCAGGGGTGGACGACCGTTGTGTGTGCAGCAGTGTTCCTGCTGTAGTATTTCTGCCATAGATGTTATATCTGTCATTATATTTATCATAGCGGTCATAGCCGATATAACCTGCCAGCCCATGCCACCTTAACCGCGATATCTCCAGGATTTCCCTCCACATCGACTCTCTTCTCGATCACTGGCACCTTATCCGACATATCTGCAAGCATCGCCCTTGCAAGCCGGAGATCACCGCCAGCGATGATCATATCAATGTTCGGTCTGTCCACCCCATCTACCCCACCCAGCATCGATTGAAGCTTTTCCTGCACTTTTTTTATGTGATATTCGATATCTTGATCCCGCCCCCGCTCAAACCTTCGCTGGCTCCATCCCCCTTTGGTATGCTTCGCCTGTACGCCGGTTCTCACGATCTCGGCGCGGACATCATCTTTTCCGACGATTCCAACGACAGTGCTCCCTGCATGTGCGTGCACGACGCAGATGACCGGCTCACACGTCAACATCGCCTTCAAAGGATCCGTATCCAGCAGATCACCTGTTATCCAATCCGAACGCTTTATTCTGAACGGGGGCACGATGGCAAGCGAGATGCAGTGGTTCTCATCATAGAAGAGCACTTTTCCATGGTTCGATTTGATCTGATCGAACATGTAGATGCAATTCTCGTCAATAAAATCCCCAAAATCGAAATCAGATCTCCTTGCATTCATATTAAAATAGATCGAGTGAAGATTTTTGGATTGCGACCGTACCGAACCAAGTTCGAGCACGATCTCCTCAAAACTTTTCTTGTTCAACAGATATGTGCCGCTGAATGTGATATTTTTCGATGCTTCCTCTTTCAGTGCCGAAAGTTCATTTTCAAGCGTTGTTATTTGCTTCTGGGTGTGGTTCAGGATTTCTTCGACTTCCTGTTTCCTTGTGAGCGCATCCCTTGTCTTCTCATCCTTTTTATCCAGTTTTATCTTTAATTTCTGATTTTCTGCGCTCAATTGATCGATCTGCCGCTGTAACTCATCGATTTGGGATTTATGTTCCTTATCCTTCTTTCCGAATAGATCAAACAGTTGCACCATCACTTTTTTATTACCCTTAGGTGTTGCAATAATGTTGCGGTTCTGATTCTGCCCTGATCTCTGACGCCCGGACCTCGTTAACCAGGGAATGGTTTATGGTGGTACTGCCGCATTTAGATTTGTGGCAATTCGCGTCAGTAAATCGGCATCAATCGGCATAACACCTTCTGATAAACGCAAAAAGCGTTTTTACGCAAAGCCGGTCAGGTGTATAATCAGACAGTTGCGAGAAGCCTGCTCTTGAAACGCTTATATGATTGAACCAGCGCTTCGATGCCCGGAAGCGGGCGTCCTGACAAGAAATCGATGCAAGCGCCACCGCCGGTGCTGATATGCGAGATCTTTGACTCAATGCCAAGAGCATGCGCCTCAGAAGCGATGTGACCACCCCCAACGATTGAAAACTTTGATTTTGTCGCTGCTGTAACGAGTTCTTTTGTTCCAAGCTCGAAAGCGTCGTTTTCAAACAACCCTGCAGGTCCGTTCATGATTACCGTCTGCGAGTTCCTGATCTTCTCTGAAAACAAGACGATCGTCTCGAGCCCGATATCATTGATCGATAGATCGGTCGGCAGTTCGGATACCGACATCTCTACACGCTTGTTCGGATCGTTCTGGTCGGCACATGCAACATCGACGGGGAGCACGATCTTGTTTCCGTATTTTGCGAGCAGTTTGTGTGCATGTTCAACCTCAACGGCGCAGCCTATCGAATTCATGAAATCAGTGTTCTTCTTACCGAGATCGACGCCTTTTGCTGCCAGAAATACGTTTGCAACGAGCCCGGTGACGAGGATTGATTCGACCTCGCTGCGCGCTGCAACGTTTTCGATGACATCGATCGAATCGTTCGCTTTGATGCCGCCAAGCACGAATACAGTCCCACTATTTGAAAAACCTCTGCCCAGTGATTCAATCTCCTTTTCCATCAGTCTCCCGGCGACTGACGGCAGAACCGTGGTGAACCCGACGACCGATAACTGCGAGCGATGCGAGACCGCAAACGCATCGTTCACAAACAGATCGACATGCGGGGCAAGCCGCTTCACCATGATGGTGTTTGCATGTTCCTCGGGCGATCGGGACAGCCCCTCTTCCGAATAGAACCGGGTATTCTCAAGCAGGATGATGTCACCTCTATTCATCGATTCGATCGCATTTATGGCGTGCGATCCGAATATATCGTCCACATAAGTGACCGTCCGCCGGCACAGACGCTGCAACCTCTGTGCATGCATTTCCATCGTTGTAAAATCCCTTTTACCAGGTCTACTCTGGTGTGCGAGCAGCACAACCTTTGAATCGGTCAGATCGCCCAGAGTTGGTAAATGGCTCTTGAATCGGGCATCATCAAGGATTGATCCGTCCGGAGACATCGGAGAATTCAGATCGACTCTGACAAGCACAGTCTTCCCACTTACAGACACATCATCAAGAGTCAGGTAATTCAGCGGCTTTTGTGTCATGCATAGATACTCTTGCGCCGATTCGTATTTAACGTTGCCAGCCCACACGGGGGTCTGTAATGCCACCACGATGTTGACGGTCATTTTGAAGCTGCTCCTCTGGGGGTCATGCAATCTGTCGCTCCCTCTGGTTTGTCATGCATGGAGCGATATGTGAATGGCGATGTTTGTCCGGCTTTCTGTTGGACGGCTGTCAGTGCGATCTTGTGTCAACGAAGCAATGAATCCACCTGCACTGATCACTGCCTGGTCATTTCAATGCTCCCCGCCTACCCTTCGTCATGACCAGCACCCCGACTGCCACCATCAGCCCTGCACAGAGATAGAACGGGGACGTGAATCCAAGATACGAAGCAAACACTCCCCCGATCAGGGGTCCTGCCACCATCCCGATTGCGCTTGCCATCGGAAACAGGCTCATCTGCTGCCCGACCATGCCCGGACACGACAGGTCAGCGCCGAACGCAAGCGCGGGCGTGTTCACCGCAGCAGCCGCAACACCGGTTGCGAACATGAGCGTGAGGAACTCAGGCGTCGTTGTGACATGAGCGATCCGGAGAATCAGTAATGCCGACACACCGAGCCCTGCCACCACCACCCTCCTCGTGCCAATCCGGTCAGACAACACGCCCATCGGCGTCTGGAAGATCAGGCGTGCTGAAAAATAAGCAGCTAGGGCGACCCCAAGCCCGGCTGTCGATGCGCCCAGCCGCTCCTCATAGAGCGGAAGCATCGTTGCTATGATCATGATCGCAAGCATCGTTGTGAACGCTGCCGCCGCAAGCAACCCGATCCCGGTGTTTGCGGTACTGTTGACGCTGCCTGCGCTGTTGACACGGTTGGCACTGTCGGCGCTGTCGGGCGGCTCTGGCAGACAGCCGGTTTTGCTCCAGTCAGAGCCGGAGATGTCAGAGATGCCCGAGATCTCAGAGCTGTGTGTTTCCCTGACAAAAAAACTCACGAGGATGATGCTGATCAGCCCGAGAACCGCGCACGCATAAAATCCAGCACCAAATCCCCAGACCACAGCGATCACGCCGCCAACAGCAGGTCCGGCTGCAGATCCGATGCCGCGAATCGTCGAGTACACGCCCATCGATCTGCCGCGGTTATCAGGCGTGGATATATGGGTGAGCATCGCCAGAGTCGATGGAACCATCGCTCCGACCATGACCCCTTGTGCGACGCGGATTGCCAGCAACTGCTCGAACGTATCGATGCTTGCACATGCGGCAGACAGTACCATGAATCCGATGAGTCCTGCGAGCACGAACGGTTTCCGCCTGTCGATGCGGTCAGAGAGCCGCCCCATCACCGGATAGGACGCAGCCGCAAAGAGTCCGAATACGCCGAACACCAGCGCAGATTTGATCTCCAGATCCATGCTTATGCCGGCGTCCAGGTGTCTGATGTACAGCGGAATCAGCGGCATCAATATGCCGGTGCCGAAATCCCCGAAGAAGAGCGAGGCTGTGAGGACATAGAGTTCGCGGCGGATCCTGAAGATGCTCCTTTCAGCCATCCAATCGTTCATCCCCACAGATCAAGCGTGCTCTGTTTCATGGAATCTGCCGTGACAGCAAGCCGTTCGACTGCCTTTGTCACGCGTGCCTCTGAAAAGTTGTGTTCATCGCAGAGCAGTTCCTTGATCCTTGATTCGTCAGGCGTCTTCCATTTCAGCGAATAATCAGACGTAACAACTGGATTTAAGAAGAAATCCTTGATCTCATAGAGATTCTCGATCGATTCACCGAGTTCTGCAAGCACGTCTTCGATCGATCCGTGCCTGTGTACCGACTGCAACGCTTTCTTTGCCCCGATGCCACGGATTCCGGGGTCGTAATCGGTGCCCACGAGGATAGCGATATCGATCAACTGCTCACGCGTGATCCCGAGCCGGTCAAGGTTTTGTTGCAGTTCGATGACCTCTGGCTTCACCTCCACATAGATATTCTTCTTTGGCAGCTTTCTCCGCCCGCCGATCGTGAGATTCCTCACCACCTCCGGAGCGCCGAAGAGCAGCGAATCATAATCCTGCGACCCAACAAGCCTGACATCGCCAGACCTTGCCATATATGCTGCCTGCGCCTCACCCTCGCTTGCCGCCTGAACCACAGGAATGCCCATCGATGCGAGCAGCATTTTCGCATCCTCGACCATATCGGGCTTCAGTCTGGACGAGGCTTGCGCATACTTGAATGCATCCTCGCTGCCGGTAGCAAGCGCCTCCTTCCACTGTCTGTCAGCGGTGTTTCGTATTTCCACCCGTTTTTCGATCGTCGCTGCCTTGAAATCGGGTGGGGCTCCATCAAAGACGAAAACGAGCTTTAGCCCTGCCTCAGCAAGGTTCGTTGTCCGGTACAGCAATCCGGATAGATGTGATGTCACTCTTCCGTGCGAATCCTTAAGCGGCGTGCCATCTCGCTGCCTTATACTGCTTAAAAACTGATATATCGTGTTGTATGCATCAATCGCAACGGTTTGACCGCGCAATCGCTCCAGTTCGGTCTCTCTTCTCTCGAACAGATCGCCGATATCCGAGCCCATGGGTGACTTCTTGCGCGGCGCCGGATAAAGGTTTGGTTCAGGGGGGGTTGCTCAGGTCACTCTAACGTCTGCGTTCTCCGCGATTTCGATCCTCCCCTGGCGGGAGCCTTCATCGGTGGCTACAGGCGCTTGCACCGCAGCAGCCAGATCACACGCAATCTTCGCGTTCATCAGCAGATCGTCAACCGTGCTTATCAGCGTTCCGAGCCTCGGCGCCGACACTTCAATGATCAGCGACGCACCGGTACTCTGCATCTCCATGTTCCGGAGATTGTCCGGCGCAAGCGCTTCCTCGATCACCGATGCATCCGGGCATCTGATGGCGATAACTCCATGATATTTGTCTTTCACCATGGTACGTCCTTTTTTCCGAGTTTGTATCCGATTATGTTGGTGATCCGGTGCATAATCGGAGTAATAATGAGTATCGTTATCATAATCCAGATAGTAAAATTTGAGACGAACCATTCTCGCTCAACGATGAATGTCAGTAACCATGCGCCCGCCACAAAGTCGAGCTGGTCCGCGATCGGGAACGGCGCCCCGCGCTCAAGCCCGATTCTCCGTTTTACAAAGCTCATTCCGAGATCCCCAAGCAACGATCCGATCGAGAGGCAGAAGATGGCTTTCAGGGTAAAGAGTGGAAAAAACGAATAATGCGATACAATCCCCACCTGGATCAGCCCGATCATGATGCCTGCCGCGCTTCCTGCGAAGAAACCGATATAGGTCTTCCCGTCGCCGAATACCCGCCTCCCATCAGTGAAATTCCTGCCAAAATCGATGGGAAGACCACGCCCGAAGGTCGCTGCACACGGGTTTGGCAGGTATGCCGGCAGCATCAGCCAGAGAGCGATAACGATCGTGTCAAACACGAGATGATGTTTGGTTGCAGGCTCACATTAATGATCCGGTGGGCAAGGGGGCAGCCAGCTTGGCGTTGGTGCCCGAAATCGAGACGCGGCGGTGCTGCTGCCTTCGCCGCATGCTTGTGCAGATCGCAGACAAGCATAACAGAAAGTTTAATTTGATCCATACACACAGTCGTCAGAGATGCCTGCAAGGACACGAAGCAACGTCAGCGGTGGTGATGGTGATGGCGATGGCGTGATCATCGGACTTGAGATTCATGTGCAACTGAACAAGCTGCATTCGAAGTTGTTCTGCTCGTGCGGGCTTGATTATCACAATGCACCCCCGAACACACACACATGCCCGGTATGCCTCGGGCTTCCGGGATCGCTACCGGTTCTCAACAAATCGGCGGTGCAAAGCGCCATAAAGGTTGCAATTGCACTGAATTGTGAAATACTTCCGCAGACACAGTTTTATCGCAAAAATTACTACTATCCTGACCTACCAAAGGGGTTTCAGACCACGCAGTACGATTATCCCATATCAACCGGTGGATATCTCACGATCGAAGACGATCAGGGTCATGGGACCAGACGCGTCAGGATCAACCGTGTCCATATCGAGGAGGATCCCGGAAGACTGGTCCACGAAGGCTCGATCGACCGGTCAAAGTTCACACTGATCGACTACAACCGTGCAGGCGTGCCCCTGCTCGAGATCGTGACAGAGCCAGACCTGCGAAGCCCAAAAGAAGCGAGAAGATTATTAAACAAGCTCAGAAACCTCCTTGAATACCTTGATGTCTCCGATGGCGATCTGGATGGTGCGCTCAGGGTGGATGCGAACATCTCGCTTGCCGGCGGCGCGCGGGCTGAGGTCAAGAACATATCATCATACAAGGGCGCAGAACGCGCATTGTCGTTTGAGATCGTGCGGCAGAGGAATGTGCTGCGCCGCGGTGAGACTGTTGTGCAGGAGACCAGACATTTCGACGAATTGCGCGGTGTCACTATTTCGTTGCGGACAAAAGAGACCGAGCACGATTACCGGTATTTCCCGGAGCCTGATCTGGTTCCGATGATGGTTACCGACTGGGTGCCTGATATCAGAAAAGCGCTTCCTGAACTGCCTGATGCCCAGCGGGCGCGATTTCTAAAGGAGTATGGCATAACAGGGAACCATGCCACCTCGCTGACGCTTGATCAAAAGCTTGCGCAGTTCTTTGAGGATGTTGCGCACGAGATCGACCCAAAGACCAGCGCTTCGTGGATCGTGGACGTGTTAAGCGGCGAACTTCATTATCGAGATCTCGGGATCGATGCATTCAAGGTATCAGACATGGTTGAGATTCTGAGGCTGTTTCTGGATGGTGTAATCACAGAAAGGGGCGCAATCACGATCATACGGACGATTCTTGACGAGGGCGGAACTCCTGCAGGGATCGTGTCCGAAAAAGAGCTTGCAAAGGTAGAGGTTGATGTGGTCGCATCAGCTGTCGATGCGGTGCTTGCCGAATGCGCCCTCGCGGTCGCGGATTACAGGAGCGGCGAGGCGAAGGCACTGAATTATCTCGTCGGACAGGTGATGAAGAAGACCCGCGGGCGTGCTGATCCGCCTGATGCACGAATGCGGCTGCTTGAGAAGCTAAAGTGAATCGTAGATACGGTATACACGACACGGATCATCGCGTGGAGACTTTTAGTAGCTTCTTGCGAGTAGCAAGCAAACGCACGGCAACCATCCCTGATCAACCTTAAGTCCGCTTCACATACCGCCTGACCAGACGCAGCATGTCGCCGCTCTCAGGAATCGCCGCCTCGATCTGTTTGGTCATGCTCACAATAACCGGCGCATCCAGTTGATCCTGCATGACATGTAGATATCGGGCGCCCGGTTTTCC
>DAOVGO010000140.1 GCA_030672345.1 Methanosarcinales archaeon
ATTCTCCGAACGCCGTGCACCCGATTCCTATGATTGCCACTTCTCTTGCCATGATGATCATAGGTCACTTTGGTCTTCTGTATAATGAGATTTTTTGTTTTCCAGAGGCACTGCCCCATGGTAACTTGCCAATCGCCACCAGAAAGACTATAGAAGTCACCTGCCAAACCATCTCTTCATGCCTCACTTCGAAATCACGCACAAGGACTCAGCCGGCAGAATCGGCAGGTTGTACACCGGACACGGGAGAATCGAGACCCCGACGGTCATGCCTGTGATCAATCCAAATATAGCGATGGTGGATGCGCCTGAACTTGCGAAATTCGGAGCAGAGATCGTCATCACCAACGCATACATCATATACCGGAATCCTGAACTGAGAGAGCGTGCAATCGAAAAGGGCGTGCATTCCTTGCTTGGTTTCGACGGCGCGGTTATGACTGATTCCGGATCGTACCAGCTCTCAGTGTACCATGATATCGAGATCACATCTGACGAAATCGTCCGGTTTCAGCAGAGAATCGGCTCAGACATCGGTGTGCCCCTCGATATCCCGACGCCGCCTGACACATCACACGAACAGGCTGAATCCGAGATGAAAACGACGATCGAACGATGCAAGGAGGCGCGTGGGCTGGCACAGGATTCTATGCTTCTTGCAGGACCTGTGCAGGGCTCGACACATACAGATCTACGGTACGAATGCGCCCGCACGCTTTCAACGATCGGGTTCGACGTCTACCCGATAGGTGCGGTTGTGCCGCTGCTCACGAATTACCGGTTCTCAGAGATGGTGGACGTGATCGTCGCATCGAAGAAAGGGCTTTCTCCGGCAGCACCAGTCCATCTCTTTGGCGCGGGACATCCAGCGATGTTCGCGCTTGCGGTTGCGCTTGGCTGCGATCTCTTCGATTCTGCTGCTTATGCGCTCTATGCAAGGGACGGGCGGTATCTCACCGCTGACGGGACATACCATCTGAACGATCTCCAGTATCTCCCGTGCTCCTGCCCGGTATGCACATCATACACCGCAGAAGAGTTAAAAGATGAAATACTGAGTGAAAACTACATTTCGCTTGCAAAACACAATCTTTATGCGACATTCACAGAAATCAATCTAATCAAACAGTGCATCGTTGAAGGCAACCTATGGGAGCTCGTTGAACGCAGGTGCAGGGCGCATCCGAGGTTGCTTGATGGGCTCAAGCGTGCGACCGGTCATGCGGACTGGATCGAGCGGTTCGATCCGGTTCGGAAATCGACGTTCTTCTACTGCGGAAGCGAATCCGCGTACCGTGCAGAGGTTCGGAGGTTCGGAGATCGACTTGACCGATTCGATTTGCACGGAACGGTGCTCATCCGCACACGAAAGATCAGGGGCGAGGATCGGTTCGATCATGTGCTCAACCTGAAAGCTCCGTTTGGCGCGTATCCTGTGGAACTTGGCGAGACGTACCCGTTCAACGCGGAGGTGCCTGAGTCATCAGAACCGGATTACGAGGCGAGTCGGGTTGCGCTCGAGAATGTGCTGCGCCTGATCAAGCTCAATCCGGGTGCAAGGTTCACGGTCGTCTGCGGATGGGAGCATCCGTTGATTGCGGATATCAGGACGTTGTGCAAAAGAGCAAGCCAAGACGTGGAGAAATAAAATGAAACAATGGTACGAAACACTATTTGAAGACTATGGCAAAAAATATGATAATGAAAACTTTACACAGGGCACAATTGGTGAGTGTGATTTTATCGAAAAAGAAATTAATTTTAATAAGTCGCTAAAAATAATTGATATCGGATGTGGTACCGGTAGACATTCGATTGAATTAGCAAAAAGGGGTTACAGGGTTACAGGAATTGATTTGTCAGAATCACAACTGGCGCGAGCAAAAGAAAAAGCAAAAGCTCAAAACCTGCAAATAGATTTTCAGAAACATGATGCAAGGAATTTGCCATTTGAGAATGAATTTGATTTGGCAATAATGCTTTGTGAAGGAGCATTTCCTTTGATGGAAACAGATGAAATGAATTATAAAATATTAAAAAATGTTGCAAAGTCATTAAAGGATCCTGGCAAGCTGATTTTTACAACACTAAATGGATTATTTCCACTATATCATTC
This sequence comes from Methanosarcinales archaeon, assembly GCA_030672345.1. Lineage (GTDB taxonomy): Archaea > Halobacteriota > Methanosarcinia > Methanosarcinales > Methanogasteraceae > Methanogaster_D. The sequence goes on from DAOVGO010000140.1 coordinate 2,117, forward strand.
AGTTGAAGAATTTTGCGCATCAACAACGGAAGAAGTGAATGCGACCTACAGAAGTAATACTTTTGATTTAATGACTTTCCGAGATCACAATATTACCACAGTAGAAGATGATTTTGGGAATAAGAAGGAATTGGAATGTAATGAAAGATATTATGTACCATCTGAAATTACATGGCTATTAAAAACATCAGGCTTTAAAAAGATTGATATTTATGGAGCAAAACTTGGAGCCTTTTCAAGGAATGATAAACTTACAACTGAAGATTTTGAAATGTTGGTTATTGCTGAAAAATAATGGCTTGCTCCATCGCACAACAGCGGCTACACGACTCCGCTTCGCCCAAATTGGCTCCCGTTGGTCGTCAACTTCATGTAGCCGCAAAACGTTGTCCGAACGTGGATGGTGGTGATCTGTGAGACATCACCGCTTGCCCCGGGGTGCAGCTCTCTTCGGACCGAAGGGGGTGGTATCAGACCGGATTAGTACTGATTACACCGAATTACATCGATTTTATCCAATCATTTCCATGTTCGGCGATGGTTTACCACAATTTACCAGGGGACCCCACGTTCCTCAAACGACATCTACCCTCCTCTTCACAGCGTTCGCATAGATGTGTGCCTGCCTCGTCGGTTCAGGAAGCTTGTATCCGCGCAGGCAGCGTCTCACGATCTCAATCGAACTTTCCATCGAGACCCGGTGCCCGGGTGCCACGATGATCGGATTGCAGTTCTCTTTTGATCTGAGCACCCATCCGATGTCTCTGTTGTTGTAGGTGAGCGGGCAGAACTCCCTGGCACCTGCCGGCACCGGACGCTCTGGTCTCCCGCAGAGAATGCTTTTTGCAACGCCGATCGTCGGAATATCGAGCGCAACGCCGATATGCGTCGCAAGCCCGGCAGATCGCGGATGGTTGATGCCGCAGCCATCGATCATCAGGAGTTCAGGTTTGCGGGTGAGTTTTCTGTATGCTGAAACGATCGCTTTTCCTTCGCGGAACGAGAGAAACGTCGAGATGTATGGGAACTCTGCGGCAACGATTGCGTAAGCATGGTCTTTCTCTTCCATTGTTTCATAATCAAGTGTTACGATGCCTGATATTATGTTATCGCCGAAGAACGCCTGATCAACTCCTGCTATCGTCCTTATTTCATCGAATTGATCCTCTGCGCAGGCGTGCGCTGCAACGATTCTCTGTGCATCGAGGAGTGCTCTCCGGTCGCTGGTTGCTGGGAAGAGGTCGATCATTGCGGGTCGATCTCCTCCCGAAAGGGCAGTTTTTACTCGATTTTTTGTGGAAAAATCCTCTTTCATCACCACAGTATCTACCTCAACTATTCATTGCCTCATCGGTGGAGTCCGTGCCGCTGTCCGGCTCGATCACACACCCGTGCGATCCAGTCTGCCATAGGATGAAGCATTTGGGATCAGGGGGTGGTCATCTCGGCGCCGAAGACTCGCGGTTCAGCCGCCTGAACTCGGAGACGCACCTCCACGACTCCCTGATCATTGTTTCCACACCGTCTGCAGAATTCCTGCACGCATCGATCCAGTCGCGGGGCATTGCGTCCCTGCGCGGCATCATCCCGCCAAGGATTGCGCCAACCATCGATGCGATGGTATCGGCATCACCGCCAAGATTCACCGCCGCAAGCACGCCACTCCTGAAGTCATGATCGTTTGCGATGACCGCAAAGGCAGCCGGCACGGCTTCCACGGTCTCGATCCCGCACCCGGTGATGTCTATGGCTTCTTCGAGCGTCCTTTCCGTTGCAAGCATGACTGATTCCCGGATGCGGGCTGCAAGATCACCTGATACGTGTTCGGCGCCATCTATCCCGGCTCGTATGATCGTCTCGATCCCCGCGCCGCTGATCGCTGATGAAACCGCATACGCGATCGCACATGCACCCGCGATCGCGATATCGGCGCCGTGTGTTGCAAGCGACGATTCGATGGTCTCCGGGATGACCCTGTCCGCGGGAAATAGCCACGCGATCGCAGGCGCACGCATAGCCGCGCCATCGGTTGTGCCTGATGTCGGCGTGAATCCGGGATCGTCTGCGAAACATGACAATGCGTGCGCCGTCGTCGGTCCCATCCTTGGTATCCGCGCACGGTTTTTGAGAAACACCCCTGCAATATGGCGTCGATCCACCTTACGAGCCTCGCAGACCGACCGCACAACAAGATGCGTCATCACCGTGTCATCAGTGATCGATGGCGGGCGGACGAAACCTGTGACGGTGTGCCACCGTGCCTTGATCTGCTCGCGGGTGAGACCCTCAAGAGGCTCGCCAAGCATGTCGCCAACCGCCTGCCCGTACATCGAGTTCAATATCCGCATAACAGTTCCATTTTGACCCAAGCGATTAAAAACGATGATGATTGCGTGCGGACTCTGCGACCCAAGAGAGATAAAATAATGACGTTGGTTGTAATCCATTCCATACGATGGGATGATCGTTTCTTGTGTTGGTTCTCAACACGTATGGAAAACCAACGTCAGCATTTCTAATGTATATCTACAATATAAGTGTTGTGGACGGATGGGGCTGCGATTGGGGCTTCCCATGTTAAACAACGGATCACAGATGGACAAATAAGCGAATTACACAAATATCAGTGCTATTTGTCCATCGTATGGAACGCGAAGCTGTCAGCGGCGAAACCCATGCGCGCCAGAGGTACAGACAATGTGAATATGCAGCCCCACACCGCCGCGGGAAAATAAGATCAAACCCCGGAATTCAGGTCCGGGGCAGATGGCAGCAAATTCGATGCGGCGGGCACCAGTCTACTCAGCCACCCTGACCATGCATGGTCTGATCACCTTCGATTTGTATTTATACCCGCGCTGCAGTTCCTCCACAACGGTGTTGCTCGCAACGTCGCTTTTTGCTCTGGCAACGGTCTCGTGCAGGTGCGGATCAAAGGTCTTGCCGACCGCCTCAATGGGTACAACATCCTCCTTTTTTAGCATATCCCATAACTGCTGAAAAATCATCTCTATCCCCTTTTTGACGGCGCTCACATCATTGTTTTGTTGGATAGAGTCAAGAGCGCGCTCAAAATTATCGACCACGTCGAGCAGTGATAAGATGATCTCTTCGTTTGCATATTCAACCGAGTCCATCGTTTCTTTCGCGGTTCTCTTCTTGTAATTTGCAAAATCCGCTTGAAGTCTCTGCAATCGTTCAAAACTCGAGTCTGCTCTCTCTTCACACTCTTTAAGGCGCTCTTTTAGCTCTTGCAACTGTTGCTGCGGTTCGGCACCCTCTTCATCTCCTTCTTCTTCGACCGTCTCATGAGCCTCTTCACGAGTCCCGGCATCCATGCGCTCGATATCAGAATCGGTCATAGTCGCGTGGTGCTTGACCTGGTTTCGGAGTCAGTTCCTTGCGCTCGGCTGCGAGTATGTCATCGACCTTGAGAATCATAACCACCGCATCGGTGGCGGATTTCATGGACTGGGTTTTCACGCGGAGGGGCTCGATGACTCCTCGCTCGTACATATCAGCGACCTCGCCGCTGTACACATCGATGCCGGACGATATGCTGCCGTCGACGTGTCTTGACTTGAGGGCGGTCAACATATCCTCCGGGTCGAACCCGGCATTGTCTGCAAGTGTGTACGGGATCGTCTCCAGCGCATCGGCAAACGCGCTCACCGCAAGCTGCTCCTTGCCGCCGATGGTTGCGGCATACTCCCTGAGACGCAGCGAAAGCTCGATCTCACATGCACCGCCGCCAGCCGTAATCACACCATCCTCGACAGCATCCGCCACGACCCGCAGCGCATCGTTCAGCGCACCTTCAACGGTGTCTACAACGTGTTCGGTGCCGCCGTGTGCGACGATGGAGACGGTCTGCGGGTTCTTGCAGCCCGTTATGTACATCAGTTCCTCGTCTTCGCTACCCTTTTCCTCAACAAGCCCGGCTGTGCCGAGATCGCGCTCTTCGACATCCACGATGTTCGAGAGGATGGTTGCGCCGGTTGCCCGTGAAATCGCCTCTAAATCGGCGTCCCTGACCCGCGCGACGCCGAGCATCCCGCGTTTGATAAGATAACCTTGTGAAGACTCGGTTATGCTCTTGGTGGTGAATACGACATTTGCACCGATATTGTAGAGTCCATCGATGTCCGATTTAATAGCAGTCTCCTCTCCATCGTAAAAGCCCTTCAACTGGTCCGAAGAAGTTATTTTGACTTTTTCCTTGCTTTTTCCGCCAGGCATCACACCGAATTTTCGATATTCGATATTGGATGTCAGCAGCGCAATACGCGCATTCTCGACGTGTTTTGGCATGGCATCGTTCACACGGGATTTGTCGATCACCACGCCGGTTAGCAGTTCGGTGTCCTCGATGCGCTTGCCAACGCTCTTCTGGATCCTGATGTCATTGAAGACATCAACGGTTCCATCTTCGATCGCCTGCACCGCCTGCACACACAGGGGCGCCAGATCAGAGCCATCATGCAACTTGCCGACCATCGCGGTCGATGCGATGCTCTGCAAGAGATCAGCGTTATCCCGCGTCACATCGGTCGCAAGTTCGCTTATTATCTCCTGTGATTTGACCTCTGCCAGTTTGTATCCTGCGACGATGGTCGTTGGGTGGACACCCATGTCTATCAGTTTGCCTGCTTTCTTCAGCAGTTCTCCGGCAAACATCACAGCAGCGGTCGTGCCGTCACCGGCTTCCTTCTCCTGCGTGGTTGCCACGGCAACGATCGTCTTTGCGCTTGGATGCTGAACATCGATCTTGCGCAGAATGGTCTCCCCGTCATTGGTGATTGCGACATCTCCCGCAGCATCGATCAGCATCTTATCCCTACCGCTTGGACCAAACGTCGATTTTACCATATTTGCCACCGCCAATGCAGCGGTGATGTTCATGTGTACCGCATCCCTCTTCTGTACACGCTGCTTACTTGGATCTATTATGACTATTGGTTGATTTATCTGTCCAGCCATTCTGAACCTCCATAATTGGTATGATTCAAACTGATAGTACTTCTATAAAAAGATTGTGAGGGACAGGTGCCCGCCCGAGCCGTTCCATGAGGAGGGGTTCATGCGAGCGGGTACATGGAGGGAGGGGGGAAGTGGGGAATGAGGGAATGTGGTAAAAAAGTTATTTTCCCGCTCGCATATATGACAGTTGAACATGATAGTATATAAACTTTGTGGTTAATGGTTATACAATCGTAGGGTGGTATGCCAGATCGCGGATAGCACATCTATCTATGTGACCTGCGATCCCTGATCAGCCCCCGGATCAACCTGACCACTCCGCTTCTCGCACAGACATCCGTGTTAGGGAATATCCAATAAATATCTTACCTCAGGACAAGCCTTATGGAACCCCTAACAAATAATAAACCCTGTGCACCATCTCAAAAATCAGTGATTTCGATAATCTGTGCTTCAATCGAACCACAGAGGACACAGAGAGACACAGAGGTTTTTGATTGATACTCGCGTGCAATTTCGCCTTTGAGACGCACCGCGCCGCCCAAATGATTTATTCGGATTTTTCTGTGACCTCTGTGTCCTCGGCGGTTTTGTTTCTTGCAGATAAAACCGGAACGGAGGAGATGGTGATTGACAACGGTCGATATGCGTGACATGAACCCGCACGTTTCGAAGAATCGTAGAATCAAGAATCGCAAACATGAATGGGGAGGTTTATGCGAGCGGGTACATGGAGGGAGGGGGGAAGTGGGGAATGAGGGAATGTGGTAAAAAAGTTATTTTCCCGCTCGCATGTATGACAGTTGAACATAATAGTATATAAGCTTTGTGGTTAATGGCTACATAATCGCAGGGTGGTATGTCAAATCGCGGATAGCACGTATATTTATGTGACCTGTGATCCCTGATCAGCCCCCGGACCTGAATCAACCGGATTGCCCTGCCCCCCGCACAGACACACGTGCTACCGTGTCACCGATTCATTCATAATGCCAGCTACACTGGTTAATGATGGAAAAGACGAAACCGAAACGGAGGAGATGATGGACAATGATCGATATGGTCAATATGATTGACATAACCCGCACCATCGGGCAGGATACGGTCGTTTTTCCCGGCGATGCCGCGCCTTTTGTCTCGCAGACACGCTGCGGCGGTTATACACTATCAGAACTGGCGCTGGGCAGCCATTCAGGCACGCACATCGATGCGCCGTTGCATTTCTTCGACGGGCGCAAGTCGCTTGACAAAATCCCCATCGAGCGGTTCTTTCTTGATGCGGACGTGGTCGCCATCGAGTCGCATGTGGCTGTGACTGTGGCAGAACTAAAAGGGCGCTGGATCGATCCGGGGCAGGCGATCCTCTTCAAGACGAGGAACAGCGATCTACCGCGCAACCGATTCCACGAGGACTTTGTTTACATTAAGCCCGACGCAGCAGAGTGGTTGGTGGATACGGGGGTGTCTTTGGTTGGCATTGATTATTTATCTCCCGATCGCTACGATGATATGGATTTTCCGGTTCACCGGACGCTGCTTGGTGCAGGTGTGCTGATCCTTGAGGATATAGATCTGCGCGCCGTTGCGCCGGGGCGGTACCGGCTTGTATGCCTCCCAATCAAGACCCATCAGGCTGATGGCGCGCCGTGCAGGGCGGTCCTCTGGAGGCGGGCGTGACGATCATCTGCCCGAGATGCGGCAGCAGTGGCTGCGTCATCCCGGCTGACATGGTACTTGAATCGGCGTATACGATGTATGCCGCATGTCAGTCATGCATGGCAGACCCAGGGATAGGGAAGCAGACGCCGTTTGACCGGCTCTTTGACGGTGTCGATGCGATCGGTGGCATCGATGATATCGATGACGCAACCATGCGGTGCCAGAGTTGCGGGAAGCGGCATCTCGATCTCGTTGTTGCGCATGTGCTCGGCATACTCATAAGAGAGGGGCTGTGCGACATGCAGGCGACCCTCTCTGATGTCGGCACCCCGATGATCACCATCGGCTACCAGATACCGTTTCCGCCGAGGCTTGGCAGGGACACGCTGATCCTGATCATGAACACCATCGACAAAAAGACGGCGGAGATGATAATAAGCGAAGTTTCTGAAGTTAAAGGCGTAATCCAGCGAAAAGGAAGCCTGGAACATCCAATCGGGATTTTGGACACCGGCAGCAGCCCACACACTTATGATCTGCTTGCTGGCTGTGATCTTCGCGGTGATATCGTGTTATCGGCGTTTGGGGAGCTGTGCATCTATAAGACCCAGTCTGACACGCACATCGAGTTTTCCCGCGGCAAATCCGACAAAGTGCAGGTGCTCGAATCGCTCTATTACCAGCGGAGGCTTTTGGGCAGCGTTGTGGACGCGTGTTGTGGCGCTGGCACGCTCGGGCTGGTTTCGGTGCTTGCCGGCGCACGCGAGGTGATACTGAACGATGCGTTCCTGCCGGCGGTTAAAAACACAATTCTGAACATCAGGGCGAACGCCTCGGTTCTCGGACTCGAACTGGAGGTGCATGTTGACCTATCCGAACTTCCTGTCGTTGCCGGTGCGCCGGTGCTGGTTGCAACAGCGCACGGATCATGCGATGTTTCGGTGTACCACGGCGATCTCGTGCGCCTTGCTGCGGTGGTCGATCGCTGCGATCTCTGTCTGATCGACGCGTTCATCGGCGTGCCGACCGCAGGATTCGCGGAGGCGTGGAAAGACACCGCAAGGATGGTTGTTACGATATGAGAGACCCGCATTCGTGATTTTATTACGAAACATACGGATAAACAAATACCCCCCAATCCGATAACCTTACATCTCCCGGGAGAGTATGAGTGATCCAACAAATGATCAGCAGAGCCATGCATATCGCGCTGATCCTGATCCCGGTGCCGGTCATACTGCTGACAGGGGCTTGCATTGATGAGGGACCGGGCATGGAACAGAACATGGAATTGAAATCGGAGGAGATGATCATGCTGCCGGAACCAAAAACCACAGGCGAAAGATCAGTCGAAGAGACGCTGCTCAGCCGCAGATCGGTCAGAACGTACACAAGAGAACCGATTACGCCGGATCACCTGTCCCAGTTGCTCTGGGCAGCGCAGGGCGTGACCTCGAAGGATGGATTCAGAACAGCGCCGTCAGCAGGGGCGTTGTACCCGCTCGAGGTGTATGTGGTCGCAGGGAATGTCGATGGAGTTCCTGACGGTGTTTACCATTACCGGACCGGGGAACATGCGCTGCAGAAGGTCTGCGATGGCGATCTCAGAAGGAATCTTTCGGCGTGCGCGCTGCACCAGAGCCAGATAACGGACGCTGCTGTCGATATCATATTTACTGCGGTGTTTGAGCGAACCACTGTCAAGTACGGGGATCGAGGTGTGAGGTACGTGTATATCGAGGCAGGACATGCGGCGCAGAATGTGTATCTGCAAGCAGAAGTACTTGATCTTGGCGTGTGTGCAATCGGTGCGTTCTATGAGGATGATGTGGCAGGACTGCTCGTTCTACCAGAAAACGAGGTGCCGATATACATATTATCGATCGGGAAGGTGTGAGATCAACGAACCATGCATCCACCCAGGTACCCACTGTATAAACGTCCGTGGTTCAGCGTATGGCTGGACGCAAGCGGCGGCATTGCCATGAAAGGGCTGCTCGCCCCGGTGATGAAGCCATTTACGTCAGACCTCATCGGTCTCTTTGAAAACTCGGTTCCAATCGGAGAAGATGGGGAACAGCTCATATTTTCGACATGGATGCCTCCGATACCGGGAAAGGCGTTTGATCGGCTTGCCAGAAGCCAGTTGAATGCCAAATTCGGCAAAAATGTCCCGGATCAGGTCACGATATCGATTACCGAGGAATGCCCGAACCGGTGCATCCACTGTGCGCTCCCTGATACTGATAACAAAGCGTCACTGTCGCCGGACGAGGTTATAGGTGTGATCGATCAGGCGACCCGCATGGGCACCACGATGATCATATTCGATGGTGGCGAGCCGATGGTGTACCCGGACCTCGAGGAGGTGGTCAGGCACGTGGATCCTGATAAGGCGATTGCAACCGTCTTTACATCAGGAACCGGGCTCACGCCTGAGAAAGCCACCTCTCTCAAGGATGCAGGGATGTTTGCAGTCAATGTAAGCCTTGACAGCCCGCATCCCGGTGAGCACGACCGGATGAGGGGTAGGAGCGGAGTGTTTGAGGACGCGCTTGCTGCGATCAGAAACTCGCTTGCAGCAGGTATTCTTGTCAATATCTATGTTGTGCTGTCTCCGATGAACATCGGCGATCTGAAGGAATTTTACACGCTCGCAGTGGAAACGGGCGTGCATGAACTGTCTTTTTACGAGATCGTGCCGACAGGCAGGTGGATCAATCACGAAAACGACGTTCTGAGTAGAGATGACCACAAAACCCTTGATTCGTTCGTCGGGTGGGCGAGGCGGGATGGAAGAGTGCGGGTGTTCTCGATACCGCATGTAATGGAATCGACAGGCTGTTTCGCAGGAAGAAGATGGCTTCATATAACGCCGCAGGGAGATGTGCTGCCCTGCGCATGTATCCCGATCTCTTATGGGAATATCAAGGAAGAGAGTCTCAAAGCGATCTGGAAACGGATCAGGAGAGATCCGGTGTACAATGCGAGATCGTGTCTGATGCGCGATCCAGAATTCAGAGAGAGGTTGTGACAGCCAGTTTCATGGGATTCTACCCGCGGGGAGTCCACGACCCCGGTTTTGAATGCTATTTGTACCTCCGCGGTTGGGGGTTGTCAGCTTA
>DAOVGO010000195.1 GCA_030672345.1 Methanosarcinales archaeon
TGAAACTTTATTCTTGCCGCTCACTAAATATAATGATATACATACGTATCAAGTGCACTCAACTTTTTGGTGATCTGATATATTAGTGTCGATGTGTTGAGTCAATCCATCGTGAAAGGTTAATGTGACAAAGTAGAATTAAGAGGCATAAGAATGTGTATAGCAGCGGAATGTCTATAAGTATGATGAAATCGATTATCACCTAACGAATGGCAGCGAAAACAATATCCGAAATCAACGAGCGGATTAACGATGGTAACGCCCTCATCCTCACAGCAGAGGAGATGACCGAATACGTGCGAGAGCACGGAGCAGGGAAAGCGGCGCAGGAGGTCGATGTGGTCACCACAGGCACATTCGGGGCGATGTGCTCATCAGGTGCATTCTTAAATTTCGGGCACTCTGATCCGCCGATCCGGATGCAGCGCGTATATCTGAACGATGTCGAGGCGTACCCGGGCATAGCCGCGGTTGATGCATACATCGGCGCAACCCAGCCGTCCGGATCGGACGAATCGTATGGCGGAGGGCATGTGATCGAGAATCTGATCGCCGGAAAGAGCATCGATGTACATGCCGAATCATCCGGAACCGACTGCTATCCACGCAAGATGCTGGATACCACGATCACCATCGATGACCTGAATCAGGCTGTGATGGTGAACCCGAGAAACGCATATCAGCGGTACGCTGCCGCAACAAACTCAACGAGACGCGTTTTATACACATACATGGGAACATTGCTGCCGAAATTCGGTAATGTCGCTTATTCAGGGTCTGGCGTGCTCTCTCCCATCTCAAACGACCCCGAATTCAGGACGATTGGCACAGGCACACGGATATTTCTCGGGGGCACGAAAGGGTATGTGATCGGCAGCGGGACCCAGCACGACCCCGACAACCGTTTTGCGACGCTGATGACGTGCGGCGATCTCAGGGATATGGATACCAGATACGTGCGCGGGGCTGCCTTCCACAGATACGGCATCAGCATGTATGTCGGAGTCGGTGTCCCGATCCCGATCCTCGACGAGGATATCGCAGCCGCAGCAGGAATCAGCGATGCCGAGATCACAACGAGCGTTTATGATTACGGGATTCCGCGGCGAAGCCGCCCTGTGCTACGTGACGTCACGTATGAGGAACTGAAGTCGGGAATCATCGATCTCGACGGCAGGGAAGTGCGGACTTCCCCGCTTTCGAGTTTTAATATTGCACGGATGGTTGCAGACGAACTGAAACGATGGATCATGGATGGTGAGTTCTTCATCAGCAGCCCGGCTGAGCGGATCAGATCACGTGGCACAGCAAAACCGATGCGGGAGATCCATGAGCAGCCGCTGGTGCGGGACGTGATGTCGGAACGCGTGCATACCATCGGCACGGACGTGGATATCAAACATATCGCCGAACTGATCACAGAGGGTAACTTCAACCACCTGCCAGTGGTCTCGGAGGACGGCGCCCTGATCGGGATCGTTACCTCGTGGGACATCTCAAAAGCGGTAGCCCACGGCGAGACCGGCGATGTCAGGAGTTCCATGACAACAAGTGTGATCACGAGCACCCCTGATGAGCCTGTCGAGATTGCGGCGCGGAAGATGGAACGACACAAGATTTCGGCGCTTCCGGTGATCGATGAGGACCGGAGGGTCATCGGGATGGTCACGAGCGGCGATTTGAGCAAATTACTGGTGCGGAGATGATGGTGGTGGTGACAACATGAAGATGGTCATCCACATTTCATCAGCGGTTCACGATCCTGTGATCGCAAAGGTGATCCTCGACACCGGTGTCGCGATCAATGTGGATCGCGCAGACATCGATGCAACAAGCGGCGAGATCGTGCTCGAGGTGCCGGCAGACGCCTGCGCCCGCGTTGCAAGCGCATTCGAGCGAGAGGGCGCATCAGTCTCGGTGCTTGAGCATCCGATCATCCGGGACGATGACGAGTGTGTGCACTGCGGCGCATGTATCGGCATCTGTCCGGTTGCTGTCTTCTCGTTTGAGCCGGACTGGAGCGTTGCGATGGACGAATCGAAGTGCATCCAGTGCGGCACCTGCATAACCGCGTGTCCGCACGGCGCGCTGAAGATTGAGTCTGAGTGAGCGTGGTTGGTTTTCGATGAACAAGCGTGCGGTCGCAAGCATACCCCGCATGAAATAG
>DAOVGO010000046.1 GCA_030672345.1 Methanosarcinales archaeon
GACCATGTTATCCATATAATTAGCCATCTCGTAGATCTGCGCCGGATCATATTGCGTCCAGTTGGTTTTTACTGGCCTTTTGCTATCGTATTCGAATGTCCCATCCCGGATATCCTTGATGATTCCTCTCTGGTTCCTCGCCGCGCTGTTTGGAGGGCATAATATGGAATCGAGTAATAAATATGTAAATATACTGGTACATACACTCATATAATGTATAGCTTATGCAATGTTTCCACGGTGCCCATAGACAAAAATACAATTGGGTCACGCATAGTTGTCAGAGCATTCTATGGTGCCGCGTGGTCGAACTTGCAGAGGTAGATCGCGAAATAATAGGACTGCTGGTCGAATAATATTGTCTCAAAGCCGATAGGTTTCATAAAATTATAATTATTGATAGCGGTATTTTTTATCAATACCCTCATCACGATTAAGATCATCGCCCGTCCTGAAAATTGCGGAAAAGATCGTGCGGAAGATTAGAACCGTGAGATGATCCTAACAGTCTGGAGTACTGGCGACGTGGGCGAACGTTGAGGGCTTGGGGCAGCTTTCAGTTGCTTAAAGAGTGAGACTTGAGTGGCTAAACAGAACCGGCTGTGGCGGTATTGCGGCACGGCAGCACAAATCCATCCCTGCCAGGCTACAGCACGATCGACTCTCCTGTCATCTCAGCGGGCTTCGGCAGCCCAAGCAGCTCAAGCATCGTTGGCGCGATATCAGCGAGTTTTCCGTCCCGGACGCCACACGCCCGGTCAGTAACCAGTATCAGCGGCACCGGGTTTGTGGTGTGTGCGGTGTGCGGCGTCCCGTCCTCATCTGCCATCTCCTCTGCGTTGCCATGATCTGCTGTGATGATTGCAGATCCAGCCGACTTCTGTACCGCATCGATGACTCTCCCGACGCAGAGATCAACCGTCTCCACAGCCGTTACAGCAGCCTCGAATATGCCGGTGTGCCCGACCATGTCGCAGTTCGCATAGTTCAGGATGATCACGTCGTACGATCCGATTCGTTCGAGAACAGCATCGGTGACCTCGTACGCACTCATCTCAGGCAACAGATCGTATGTCGCCACCTTCGGAGACGGTATCAGGCAGCGGTCCTCGCCGGGGTTCGGCGTCTCAACGCCGCCATTGAAGAAGAACGTGACATGCGCATACTTCTCGGTCTCTGCGATGCGCAACTGGCGCATCCCGTGTTTTGATAGAACCTCTCCGAGCGTATTTGCGATTTCTTCCGGCGCATACGCGACATCCGCATCGATCATCGGATCGTACTCGGTCATGCACGTAAAATAGAGGTTACCAAGCTTCCTGCGTTTGAAATGGCTGAAATCGCGGTCTGCGTCCGTGAATGCGCGGGTGATCTGGCGGGCGCGGTCCGGTCTGAAGTTGAAGAAGATGATCGAATCACCATCAGAGATCGGGGCATGACCCCTGGCACCCCTGATGACCGTGGGCAGCACGAACTCGTCGGTCTCGCCGCGCTCATAAGCGTTCGCAACAGCGCCAGTCGCGCTCTCTGCGAGTACCCCTTCGCCCGAAACAAGGGCGCGATACGCCATTTCTATCCGTTCCCAGCGGTTATCACGGTCCATTGCGTAGTATCTGCCCATAACGGTGCCTATCCGGCATCCCTTGTATCCGTCAACAGCGCTCACGTATTCAAGAGCGCTCTTCGGCGGCACATCCCTCCCGTCAAGAAACGCATGTACCACGGTGCGCACACCGTTTGCCGATGCCAGTTCGATGAGTGCAAGGAGGTGTGACAGGTGGCTATGCACGCCGCCGTCCGAGACAAGCCCCATCAGGTGGAGGCAGGAGTCACGAGTCTTCACGCGTTCGATCGCCTTTCGGAGAACCGGATTTCGAGAAAACGTCTTATCGGATATCGCCCTGTTTATGCGCGTCAAATCCTGATACACGATCCTTCCGGCACCGATGTTCAGATGTCCGACCTCAGAGTTCCCCATCTGCCCGGCTGGAAGCCCGACTGCCTCGCCTGACGCCTGAAGCGTGCAGGTCGGATATCGTTCCCGTAAGGCGTCGAGATTGGGCGTCTTCGCATGAGCGATTGCGTTGCCCCTGATAGATTCGCTCAGCCCAAATCCGTCAAGGATGATTAACATCAGCATTTTGTGCTCCCCCGCCATAATTTCTCGATGCAACATAGATTCCAAGGAGCGCGATCACAACCGCGCCTCCGATCGAGAGTATAAGCCGCTCTATGCCATAATCCTGATAAACTCCGGTAGTTGTAAGGATATATGCGCTTGTACTCCATAGCAGGAGTCCGATAGCAGTGACAAAGAACGGAAACGCCCATGCTCTGCCAATGGGTCTTCCTTCGAGGCGCAGATCAATGATCTTCCCGAAACCAAGAAACAATCCGGCAGCCACATACCACCAGACCGATGTCTGTATGAAGATCGTAGATAAGATGACGTATCCCGGGAAGATAGCGCCCGCGATCCCTTCCCAGCAGGCGTTTGCCCCCTGGATCGTGGCAATGATCCCGATCAGGATCGCTGCAAGATATGTGACAAAACTGATTCTACCGCGGTACAGTGACTCGGTTGCAGTTTCACGGTACTTATCTATGGACTGCCCGACGCCAAAGCCGTTATACAGCAGATACGTCCCGACGGTGCCAAGGATGGCTGCGACTGCAAGTCCGGGGCGGTTTATCAGCAAGGATGCTGCATAAGCGATGCAAGCAAGTCCGATTGGGATAAATAGTGCACCTCTAACCTTTGGATCGGAGATAAACTCCTTGAGTAAGTAGTATGTGCTCTCTATGCTCTCGCTCTGCTTCACCCGTATCCTTTTTACAGAATTTATCTTTATCCTCGACTCGATGATCGGCAGTACCGCCTCATCCTCGGCTCCGTCCGAGACAAGGATCACGTTGTCAAATATATGCCCGCCAAGAAGATGATCGACCTGTGAAGCGATCTTGCTGTCAGAGACCACTCCGACATCGTAATCGCCGGCAATGCTGACGATCTCTGCCTCCGATCCCGCCTCGATCAGGCGGTCATACTCCTCTATCCCGCCGAAGATGGTGTTGACGTCCGAATCCTCCGGATCTGCTATCGCAAGTCTCGTTGCAGCCTCTATGTTCGCAGCCCTGCCGATAACCGGACTTGCGACTCCGGCTTTCCGCCCGAGATCGTCATCCCGATCCAGACACAACACCAGGGTCTTCATAATCTTATAGAAGATCTGACCGCTGAAGTAACATCAGATCTTCCGTACTGATCTTCTCGCCGTGCCTGAACAGATCGTATATTGTCTCTGCTTCCTTCCTAGCCTTTATTCGTTCCACTTTCCTCTTATCCTCCCTGCCACGTTTCGAGATGCTGTTGATCATCCGATCCAGTTCTCGAATCTCTTTCTGAGTTTTGATGAATAGATGATGTCGATCGTCTGCTTCGTCCTGAATCTTCACGAACTTCTTGTGGATGCGATCCGATTTGGCTCTGATGGTCTCACTTTCCTTGAACGCGCGGATCATCTTGTCATGATATTCCTGAGCCATATCCGCATATTCCGTGACCCTTTCGTGGCATTCGGATGCTTTCTTGCGGATATTTTCCAGTTCCTCCAGTGCCAGTTTGAGTTCGGTGTTTTTCTCGATCGCTTCCATCTTTGCCTTGTACTCACCTACCAGTGAAGTGATCTGGGTGACCAGACCCCGTTCCTTGTCAGGGGACAACACCGTGGTTTGCTGCCTGAATTCAAGGCTCTCGATCTCTTTTTTCAGCTCGCCCACGGATGAACCTGTGATATTGCAATCCTTTTTAACTTTTGCGATTTTGGCATTGATCTCATTGGTTTTCTTGTTGTAATAATCCCGTTCCACCTTTGAATCACTCACTCTCTTGTTATACTCGTCACGTTCATGCTTATAATGCTGCGCTTTATCCATCAGCATCTTTGACATGCGGTTCAATTCGTTGCGTTGTGAAGACCACTTGTTTGATTCATTATTCAGTTCATTGCGTTTATTTCTAAACTCTTCGAGTTCTTTTACAAGTATCGCTCTTTTATCCTGTAGCTCTTTCAACATTTGCTCGGTATCCTCCTATTCTGGCGTAGTGTTCGCACTGTATTCATCTGTGCTACATCCCGGATGATCGGAATGACTGCTCTTAAGTTCTTTTGATCGACTACTGCGTCTGCATACTGCTTCAGGACCGGTTTTGCACGAAATGCGATCGAATATCCGGATTCTCTGAATAGATGGATGTCGTTTGCACCATCGCCGATTGCAATACACTCATGCGGATCGATCCCGCATTCGCGAGAGAGTTGTTCGAGTGCGTGCGCCTTTGAGTCAGTCTCGGTCAGGTCCCCTACAACCTCTCCTGTGAACACACCGTCGTTCGTAGCCAGATCATTGGCGATTACGTGATCGATGCCGAGCAAACCTCCGATGTGCCGTGCAGAGATCATGAAACCGCAGGTGATCATGGCAGTCGTAAGTCCCATCTCCTTGACCGCGTCCACCAGTTCCTTTGCACCGGGCATCAGCGGGAGCCGGTCTACAACGGCGTTTGCACGCTCGATCCTAAGCCCCTTGAGCAGACCGACACGCCTGCGGAGCGCTTCACCGTAATCGAGTTCTCCGTTCATAGCCTGCCTCGTGATCTCGGCAACCTGATCACCAACACCGGCTATGGCAGCAAGCTCGTCGATAGTCTCGGCATCTATGAGCGTGCTGTCCATATCAAAAACGACCATCTTCATCGCGTCATCTCGTTCATATCAGTTACAGTCGCGTCCTGTATGCACAAAGTTATCCGTACATCTACTTAAATGTTCATTATGGTTTTTGGGGTTCGTCCGGATATATCAGATATATCAGATACCAGATACGCCAGAAATATCGGCACCCGAATTGCTTGCATGGGTGATGATGCTGCAGCCGCCAATCGTCTCGTCCAGAAACTCCCGTGCAAGGCGCACCGCATGGCTCGCGTCCCTCTTGTTATCGGTTATGCCATACACCACCGGTCCGAATGAACTCATTCCGGCACCGCACGTGTTTTCTTGCATAAGTTCGATTATCCGCGGGATTTCGGGTCGCTGAAGTGAGATCTCGCGTCTCTTAAACCCGGTCTTCTGTATTCTGTTTATGGAATCTCCGAATGACTCGATATCTTCCTCAACCACTGCCGGAAGCGTCTCCAGGAGGATGATATGCGAGAGTTCCTGCACCTCAGAGAGCGGGATTGGGCACTCCTGCCCGAAGATGTCCACCTCGTTGTCGTTATGCGCACCTCTTGCATCAGGGATCGCAAGCACGATCTCCCAGTCAGGGAACGGACGCTGGAAGAGAATCGGGGCTGGCGGCGATTTCGATGCCGCGGACGGCTTGAAGGCTCCTTTCTCGCTGAACTTGTGCCCGCCATCGAGGATGAAACCGCCGCTTTCGAACGATGCGACACCGATCCCGGATGTCCCGCCGCGTCCGACCCTGATTGCGATATCACGCACGCTCAAGCCCAGATCGTACAGATGGTTAACCGCCATGCCCGCGGCAAGCGCAGCTTGCGTCCCTGAGCCGAGTCCAACATGCGGAGGGGCGTCATGCTTGATATGGATCCGGATGCCGCCTCTACCTCCACCTGCGCCCCCGTCCGGGAGAAGCGCGAGAGCACTCTCACCCATCCGCTTGGCATGAGCCGATCCGCCAGCAGCCTCGCTGGTTACCACAACCTCGCCCGGCGTGTCTAACCGATCTGCGATGATGCGGAAACCGGGCTCCTTGATCGTCAGTCCGATTCCGCCGTCCACGCGCCCGATCGACGCATTGAGATCGATCAGCGCGATATGAAGACGCGAGGGTGTTGTGATTTCGATCATGGGTATGTCAGATATGTCAGGGTAACTCTATCGTGCCGGCTGTGGCTTGCAGGATCATGAGCGCGTCGAGGGAGGTGACGCGGTCGTCGCCGCTCACATCAGCGGCGGCGAGTGTTGTGGCGTCGCACGAGGCGGACCCGCCGGCTGCGATTGTAAGCGCGATCACGGCGTCTGCGGGGGTGATTTTGTTGTCGCCATTGAGGTCGCCTTTCTGCGGCGGAGTGTCGCTCCACGGACGCATGTCTGCGTAAGCAGCGCCGAAGGCAGCGGGTATCTGCCGATGCTTCCGCCGCCGGGGATCATACGGGCAGCAAGCGGGTCATGCAGGTACCCCTGCATCTTCCCACATACATAGTTCTCCTGCTGCGATCGGATGCACCAGGAGTTTGGACTCATGAAACCGCTCCATTATCCGGTCAATCTTCCTCGAGATATCCGGAGTATAGTATGCCTCACCGCACTCCTCGCAGACGTATGCAGGGATGTCGCGTATGACAAGTAACGCAGGTCCAACTCTCACAATGAACTCAGTTTCACCTTTGATGAGTCTGCCTTTACAGAAACTGCATCTATCCGGTTCCATTTCAATCACTCCTTATTCGGTAATCGATCCATTTATCTTTTTCGGGACAATAAACTGTAACAACTCTTACATGATCTTTGCACTGTGCCAGCACGACATGATATGGAGTCCCACCCACATATCCCAGAAACAAAGCGGACGGACATGGTTCGTCATCGGTATACTCCTCGATCATCTCGCCATAAAGTGTAATCTGCCCGATATCATCGGTGGATACATTTCTTTGAAACATTCTGACCCTCGCATGATCGGAAATGATAAAATTATCTTCTAAAAAGAGTTTTGTGAGACGTGTGTGATCGATGCTCATGAGTCCGGACTCCGTAAATCAAACCATATCGCCCACTTTGGCAAGCACGACGAAGAGTTGCGACCAGTTACTTATGGATTGTGAGTTTGTCATAGCGTTATCGACCCACTCGCCGCCTGCAGGATCATCAGCGCATCGAGGGAGGTTACGCGGTTGTCGCCGCTGACGTCCGCGGCGGCGAGCGTTGTGGCGT
>DAOVGO010000002.1 GCA_030672345.1 Methanosarcinales archaeon
TGCGAATAAGTCGAGTTTCCACGAATTCTCACAATGTCTGATTGTTTTACTGGCTGATGGTACGCAATCATCGATAATGTCCGGAGCACAGGTGCAGGCAGTTCCTTTGGAGCGAACGATCTCACATATTCGACATATTCATGTCTAACTCGCATTAAATACTTTGTATTGCTCGATTTCAGGATTTCAAGCCCGGATTCCCGCCCACCGTATTCCTTGACCAGATCGTCCACGATCAGGGTGGTTTCGTCCTCCGGTTTCCCGATCAATTCACTCAACTGCCTTATCTCAACCGGGTGATCCGAAGCAAACATGGCAGCTTCGATGATCTGCTTTTCGTCTCTCACAATCCGAGACTTATATCAGATGCATATTATCACTTTCCACGGTTCCTTGCAACGACGGACGGTTTTTTATAGTTCTGATGTTTTCCGTGGTCGCTAACGGTATCTCCCTCGCGTATGTGAAAAAACGCGGGCGTATCCCCCTCAACTTTGCGTCTCTGCACCTTTGCGACCTTGCGTTAGATCAGAGGAACGCAAAGACGCGATGACACAAGGGCGCAAAGATTGGAAACCACAGAATCCATCAGAATCAGGGTTTTTTGTGTATCTCTTGTGTTTATGGTCAGATTGGTCGTTACAATTTTCGGACGTGGTTTTTACAATTTGTTACCTGAAATGACCATTCGCCACCACAGACCTCTGAAAACACCGGAAAACACCGTTTCAGCGCATCATGCGCGTGATGCTCTCTCTCGCTTCCGCAATCTCGTGAAGCGGCAGCACAACAGCACCATCTCCGCCGAGTTTGATTCTCAGTTCATCACCCCCGACCGTTCCGATGATCCTGTGCGGCACACCACGCAGTCCCCTGATGACCGCGCCTGGATCCGGTGTCGCAAGGATCACGCGCCCGTGCGACTCAGAGAACAAAACGACGCTATAATCCGGATTTCCACCCCATGTGACGTCAGGATCGGTAAAGTCAGTGAGGTCGATATCCGCTCCGATTCCATTTCCCTGCGCCATCTCAGAGAGTGCGACTGCAAGCCCTCCGTTTGAGACATCGTGAGCTGATGTGACGCGCCCGGTACCGATCGCAGCCCTCACCGAATCGATGATCTTCTGCGGGTCCGGTGGGGGCACAGGAACGCTTCCGCCGGCGCAGCCATAGACCTGATAATACTCGCTTCCGCCGAACTCCTCTCTTGTTTCGCCGATCAGAATGACCGTATCTCCCGCCTCTGCAAACCCATATATAGGGGTGCGATAACTCCCATAATCCTCAACAATCCCGACCATCCCTATGCTCGGGGTCGGTGGAATCGCGGTCCCGAACTCATCGCTCTCGTTGTAGAACGAGACGTTGCCCCCGACCACAGGAACCTGAAGCGCTCGAGCCATGTCCCCGATTCCGCGCACCGATTCGGCAAACTGCCGGTAGATCAGAGGGTCCTCCGGATCCCCGAAGTTGAGGCAGTTTACAAGCGCTACCGGATATGCGCCCTTACAGGCAAGGTTCAATGCATTCTCGAAAGTCGATCCTGCTGCGCCATGGTATGGGTCGAGCGTGATATGCGCGGGATTGCATCCGCATGAGAGCGCGAGTGCGGTCTCATCGTCGATCCGCAGCACGCCTGCGTCATCCCCTGGCTTGAGCGTGGTTCGTATCTGGACCTCATGGTCGTACTGGCGGTAGACCCACTCCTTTGATGCGATATTGGGGGATCCGAGCAGTTTCAGGACAGAAGTCTTCGGATCATCCGCAATCTCGGATCTTTTCTCCTCTACCGCCCCCTCACACGGTTTCTCTGGTTCACTTTCGAAGGCTGGCGCGCCGCCTGATAGGAAATTGATAGGCAGATCGACAACGACCTCCCCCTTGAACTCGACCAGATACTCCCTATCTTCGGTGAACTCCCCGATCACGCTACAATTGAGGTCGTACTTCTCTGCAATCGCAAGCACCGCCTCCGCATTCGACGGATCCACCTCAAGCACCATACGCTCCTGCGATTCAGCGATCAGAATCTCGTAAGGCGTCATCCCTGATCCACGCAGGGGAACCCTATCGAGATTGATATGCAAGCCAAGACCTCCTTTCGCGCCCATCTCAGCGCTTGCACCGACGAGCCCGGCAGCACCGAGATCCCGACATGCGAGCACATATCCGGATTCGATTGCCTCAAGAACCGCCTCGATCAGCAGTTTCTCTGTGAACGGGTCGCCGATCTGAACGCTCGATCGATCCTCAGCCTCTGAGTCCTCAGAAAGATCCCTTGAAGCGAATGACGCGCCCCCTAGCCCATCGCGTCCTGTTGTCGAGCCCATCAGGATGAGTGCATCGCCGGCGGCTTGCGCAGTTGCGGTGACAATGTTCTTTTCGTGCGCAAGCCCGACGCAGACCACGTTTACGAGCGGATTACCTGAGTACGTGTTCTCGAAGAATGTTTCACCACGCACCACAGGAACGCCAATGCAGTTTCCATAGCCCGCGATGCCCTCAACCACATGCTCGAAGAGGTAGAGGTTCTTTGGTTGGTCAGGCATCCCGAAATAGAGGAGATCCATGAGAGCAATCGGGCGTGCACCCATCGAGAGGATGTCGCGGACGATTCCGCCAACACCAGTTGCCGCGCCGTTGTAGGGGTCCACATAGGACGGGTGGTTGTGGCTCTCCATCCCGATTGCGAGGACGAGGTCGCCTTTCAGGCGGATGATTGCTGCATCGTCGCCGGGACCGATGAGGACGCGGTCACCTTCGGTGGGGAATGTGCGGAGGTGCTTCGCGCTCGAGCGATACGAGCAGTGCTCGCTCCAGAGGTTGAGGAAACAGCCTTCTTCGACCGGGTTTGGCGGTCGGTTCAGTCGTTTTGTGATGATTTCGAGGTCGGATGGGGGTAGTATGGACATTGTTTAGGTTAGTCTCCTATGTTGGGTG
>DAOVGO010000119.1 GCA_030672345.1 Methanosarcinales archaeon
ATCCAGATGCATGCAATCTCCGGATTTGCATCGGTCAGCGTATCCTCGATCGCTTCGCACTTGGTTGCAGAGAAAGACGCATAGAGAATGACCGTGTCAGGATTGCACTCCAACATCGCCTCGTAGTCTGGAGACCAGACAGAACCAATGTTCGGATAGTCGCCAAACTCCGGGTAGAACAATGTATCTTCAATCGTATACTTGCTCACGCCCACGATCTGATCGGTTGCATGGAGCGCTCGCATAAGCGGCATACAATCACCATTCGGCGTAATTACCCTCTCTATCGGCTTCTTGACCGTCACGATTCTATCAGCACCATCGATCACCGTAAGCTCCTTCTCCCTCCCGAGTATGACGAGCTCGATCTGCGTCACGTCCTGCATGTTGATCCTGTCATCATACTTGGCATCGGAAAGCTCTGTTCTGTCCCTGTATTCGAGGATGATCAGCTCAGTATATGTCACATCCTGCATGTTGATCGTGTCATCTTCATTCGCGTTACCGAAGATCTCGAGTGTGTAGTCGGATGCAGCCACCGGCAGCACCAGCAGCAGCAAGCTCATGGCTATTCCAGCCAATATTGTATTCATTCCCATTGTACATTTCCTCCTTATGGTTTTATTTTATGTAATCAGACGCGCAATGTATGTTATATCGTGTGTGCAAATCATAGATACTTAATTCATTACTTAAAACTTTCGGTTAGTATCGTAACATAAACGGGGGGTACCAATTGATTCTGCAAAACGAAAGCAGCAGGCACAATTGAATTATACGGGAGACGATTGAAGTTTCGTCTTCGCACATCGAATTTCGAATGTGCGTTGGTGACCCCCAACTTACGTGGTGTTGAATCAATCAAGAATTCCACTTGCGGTAATAACCTGCCTGCCATCACCGAGCATGCCTTTCCTGCGTAGTCCGGGTAATGTCGGAAGCGATGATGCAAGATTGATAGCACACATCAGGAAACGACCGATCAGCCGCAGCAAAGTCGGATCCACAATTCTCTGTTTCAGACATTTCATCAATCGCTTGTGGTCCACTGTGTCAAAGAACTTCGAGATGTCCATATCCACCACAAAGTTGACAGGTCCGGTCATGATGATCTTGTCCATCTTAAACAGAAGCATCGTGGCAGCTCCGATTCGGTCGAAACCCGTAGGACGGGTCTATAAAGTCCTGTTCAAAGATCGCTTCAAGAATCTTCTTTAATGCGAAGCAAAGCCGTTGGCAGCTCGCTGCTGTATTCCAAGACCGGAGATTCGGATTAACGGTGGTGTGGGTGCTGCCTTCAGTTCCACGAAGAACGTCGGCTTCCAAGACGATCGAAATTTCGGGGCTCATTACCTTCACCTTTGTTGCGGCCTATTATCCCGTCCACCCGGCTTCACAGCAGCCTGTTACCAGTACTCGAGTGATGGGTTCGGTTCTGAGGTGGCTGCTAACCTTTCCTCAGGCTGGATTTTCACCAGATGGACAGTATGAATTTTGCTCGGCACACTCGTGTCGTTCGTCCATTCGTGCAATTCGTGATAAATCACGAATGCAGACGAATATCACCAATTACACGAATCTGCTGCCACAGAATCTACGGATTATGCTGGAAAATTTAGATTATGTCCTGTGAGGAAAATTTATACCTTTGTTTGGGGCCAACATCAAATTCAAGTCTGTCGACAAAAATCGCAGTTTATGCCGGTGCTGAGTATAAAATAAAGATAGAACCGGGATTCCGCCCGGCTCGTCCTTTTAACCTCATCTCTCACACCTCAGGGTACACAAACACGCCCCATTCATCAAGATTGTACTCTATTCGCATAAACTCCGTGAGAAACTCTTCGTGAATCTCATCCGGATCAAGATCCTCGAATCGATCCGGATAGAGCCATTTTGCAACCGTTACAATCCCGATGGGTAGCTGTGCCCCGATCGAGAAGTCGCCTGAGATTATGTGAACCCTGTCGTTCTGAGCCGCCATGACATTCTCAAAGCCAGGCAGGTTCTTTATCTCCTCGTGATACACTCTCATCGCTGCGTCATCATCCTTCTCGTACCCGCCTTTGTAGGATAACCCGGTGATAACCTTGGGATTCTGCTCTATCACCCATTCCACCTCAACATCACCGTGATACCCGATGTGCTCTTCCGCGATGTTTATGCCACCTGCCACAGTGCAGAGGTCGGTGTATCCGGTCTCCGATGCGTATGCCCATCGAACAAGCTGGTCTCCGCCGGTCTTCTTCTCCCGTTCCATGAAGACGGTGACCTTATCGTCATCCGCGATATCTGTGACCCTTTCCTTCACCATATCAACGTAGCCCTCATACCACGCAAGATACTCCTCTGCCACATCTCCGCTGCCGAGTACGTAGCCAAGCATCGCCACTTCTCCAGGAAGACTGCCCACCCTTGAGAGATCCATACGAACAACAGGTATCGTGCCAGGTAGCTTATCCTCAAGCGTGGCTGGGTCCGGGAAGTTTGTGAAGGTTATGACCAGATCCGGGTCAAGCGTCAGTATCTGCTCCAGATCAGGTGCCCGCACAGTTCCGATGGACGGAAGCGTGCTAAGCTCCGGAAAAAGCCTTCCGCGTGAGATCACCGTGCTATCAACGCCAACCACCGTATCATCCGCACCCAGCACGCAGACTGTTCCTGCATGGCGCATGTGAAGGGGGATCACTCGCTCAACCGGCATCTTCACTGTAATCGTTCGATCAGTCGAATCCAGAACCGTGATCTCCTTCTCCTTTCCGAGAATGATGAGCTCGATCTGTGTCACGTCCTGCATGTTGATCCGGTCATCATACTTCGCATCTGCAAGCTCTGTTTCGTCTCTGTACTCGAGGATGATCAGTTCGGTGTACGTCACATCCTGCATGTTTATTGTGTCATCTTCGTTCGCGTTTCCGAAGATTCCGAGCGTGTAGTCCGATGCTGCTGCCGGCAGTGCAAGCGCAAGCAGCATGATTGCGGTTATTCCGACCGCTATTGTATTCATATTCATTATATATTACCTCTTCATACTTAATTCTATTATTTCTAGGTGATTTAGAAAAAAACATAGTCTGCGAAATGCGAGGCAGGGGCGTTGCCCGCAGCATCGCAGACCGTGTATTTCAGTGTTCGGCAATTAACCGAAGTTTGTTTGCGGGCTCCTTGTTGAGTTGAGATATCAGACAGTCACCTCATCATCAATCCAGACTGCCGGTATCTCATCAGCATTGATGTCACTGAGCGTTCCGTCGGATATGTCCAGAACGCTTGTGTCACCCGACGATCCGGTTACCGCGAACTCTATCGTCGCCACAGATCCTGATCCGCTCGCTCCATTGACACCAGAGAGCTTGAAGAGCACCCTGATCGTGTCCGCATCCATGAAACGCCAGTCAACAAGTGGTACCGCTGTGCCATCTATGCTTCCTGCACTGACACCGGTCACGTTCACAACGCTTGAGTCGAAAGAGAGATCGAACTGCCCCCCATTCATATCAACGACGTTCTCTATGTCGACCGTTGCATCGAATGCGCCGGATACAACTTCCGGAGCATTGACCGTAACAGGCACTCCGATGGATACCTCGTCATCGGTCCATGTCGCAGGTATCTCATCTGCCCCGATATCAGCAAGATTCCCATTCGATATATCCAGAACGCATGAGTCGCCCTGCGATCCTGTCATCTCGAAGCCTATATTCGCCACGTATCCTGATCCGCTCACTCCATCAGCACCAGCGAGCTTGAATAGTACCCTGATCGTGTCTGAATCCATGAAACTCCAGTTGAGCAGCGGTACCGCTGTGCCGTCTATGCTTCCATCATAGACATCGACCACGTTCACAACGCTTGAGTCGAATGAGAGATCGAACTGCCCTCCATTCATGGAAACGACATTCTCTATCTCGATCGTTGCATTGAACGCGCCGGTTGCAACTTCCGGAGCATTGACCGTAACCGGTACTCCGATGGCTACATCGCAATCGTTCCAGAGCGCGGACGTTTCATTCGATTTGCTATCAACGAGCAGTCCATCGGATATGTCCAGAACGCTGGTGTCTTTGACTGCGCCTGTTATCTCGAAACTGATCTTGGTGATCTGTCCTGACCCACTTACTCCAGTGGTTCCTGGGAGATTGAACAGCACGCGAATCGTGTCAGCATCCGCGAAACTCCACGAATCAACTGGTACCGTTGCGCCGTCTATGTTCCCATCATAGACACCGGTCACGTTCACAACACTCGAATCAAACGAGAGATCGAATTGTCCCGAATCAAGATCAACTCCATTATAGATGTCTATCGTGACATCGAATGCACCCGATACCACTTCCGGCGCATTGACACGAACCTGCGTCTTCTGCACCATCGCCAGTATCATGAGCGCGTCGAGTGAGTTGACCCTACCATCGCCATTCACATCCGCCCTCTCCAGATCCGGGGCTATACTCCCGACTGACATCTGCAGAGCGAGCAGTGAATCTGCTTTGGTGATCCTGCCATCGTTGTTCACATCGCCAACTATATTATCGTCTGCCGATGCTGGTGCGCTGAAGACTGCAAGAGCTATCAGCGCGCAGTAGATCATATATTTCGTTTTCATTGTTATACCTCCTTTGTCGCATTATCCTTATTTGCAATGTTGGATACATGATGTGCTACAAGTAAATACTATTTAAGCCTTTCGTAGCATGAAAAGCGTCGAACTATTGAATATTATATCACACCAATATCAGAATAGATAAATCTCATACCATCCAACACTGTTGAGCAAACGTTTCACATTGCTCCCTGCAGCATCACGAGATGCGCGACCAGTTGTATTCAGATATGCTTTATTCTCCTCTCCTGAACACAAGGTATGCTGCCGCGAGCAAACTCATCGAAAACAGCGCCCCAAATCCGGGTGTTTTGGATTCAGTCGCATCTGCCGGAATCGATGCTATGGTCTTGGTTGCAGTTTTGGTTGCAGTCTTGGTTACAACACTTTCAACACCGTCCCAGCTTGCAGGTATCACCTCTGCCATTGTATCGACGAGTAGTCCGTCAGATATTTCCATGGCGCAATCCCCTGGCACTAACGTCTCAAAGCGTATCGTTGCAAGCGATCCGGATCCAGACACGCCATCGATACCTGGAAGATTGAAGAGCACCTTGATTCGGTCTTCGTCGACCGCCCAGTTATCTAGGGGTATGGGGGTTCCG
Source organism: Methanosarcinales archaeon (assembly GCA_030672345.1). Taxonomy (GTDB): domain Archaea; phylum Halobacteriota; class Methanosarcinia; order Methanosarcinales; family Methanogasteraceae; genus Methanogaster_D. The sequence continues at coordinate 5,209 of DAOVGO010000119.1, forward strand.
CCGACATTTCCATCATCAACGCCTGTAACGCTCACGGCAGCCGGATCAAAATATAGATCGAACTGCCCTGAATCGAGATCGACAGCGTTTTCTATCTCTATCGTGACAATGAAATCACTATCTACCATTTCGGGGGCATTGACACTGACACTTGTTTGGTATGCTGCTGCGGGAGTTATAAATAGCATCAGCACCATCGAAACCATGACAATTGTTGCAATTATTTTTGATATCATCAGAGCTATGTTACTAAAACATGTCCTTAATAAACTTTTCGTATGGAAAATTATGAAACGATTAACTTTAAATATGTCTTTTAACGTTGATACGTAGTATGACTGACTGGGTCTTGATAATAATCGCGGCGATTGCATGCTACGCATTCGTGGCTTATTTGGAACACAAGAAGAAGCTCGACCTGATAGACCGGGGACTATGGAAGCCAGAGGAGAAGCAAGAGAAACCTGAACACAAATTAATTACCGGATTGTTCTTCTTTTTACTGGGGGTGGCGCTTCTGATTGGATCGTACTTCGTAGAGCCGGACCTGGTGAGTGGATTAAGGATTTCGGGTTTGTTGACAATCGCAGCGGGGATGGCATTACTGGTCGCTTATGCCATTGGTAAAAAGATTCTTACGCCCGTTTAACACCGGGCACGCTCGACACGAAGGGTGCGCTCGAGGTCGTCGCAGGAATAAAACCAGGGAGGACATACGATGACAAGATTACCATCTTTGACTCGACAGGGCTTGCGATACAGGATATCTCGACAGCAAACCATGCTTATCGGCAGGCGATCGACGGAGAGGTCGGGATGTATCTGAAATTGTTTTAACGCTCGGCTCCGTCTGATTTACGGAATATGTGGCACCATCCAAAAATCCGAGTGTATTTCTGTGATAGCCAGTTTGGTAGCGTCCTATAAACCGAGACACATCAAAATACGATCAGTTATCAGTGCCCGAGAACGATGAGTGATGAGTTATCTGAGATCTTCAGAATCTTGAAAATCAGGATGCTGCGGTATGATGTAAAGCTAAAACATTACACCCCCGATCCGAGATGCATGCAAGGCGTCATGGCACACCGCCACAAAATCCTCAATCAGGCTTGTAATACATCACCATATCATAACCCGGGCGCAGCTCAAATTCCCTGTTTGAATAGCTCCAGTGAAGCGTGATATTGTACCGTTCCTCCTCTGGAATGATGACGATATCGGCGCTCGAACGCTCAGGAACGCTATGCATATATCCACAGCCCTTATGGTTCCGCATGTACCATGGCAGGGGCCAGTAATCGTTTTCCGGAGCCGCTATCAGTATGCTTGTATCGGAATCGTCCCGGACCTGCTGGTCAATGAAATCGACCACATCGAGCACCTCTGCCGTGGTCTGTACATAGATCAGCCCGTGCACAGGTATGCCGTGTACCACAATCTCATCTGACGCGGTGTTTTCACAATAATTTATATATATACTTTGCTGGATAAACAATCCTGCCATGAGCACAACAGCCACCACAATCGCGGTTTCGACATTTCTCGGCTTATGTGGGAGTGTTGGCAGCAGTTCTCCGAGGTATGCGCCGGCAAGCAGCGCAAACGGAAGCAGGATGTGAAGCGCAAGCCATGGCACCTTCTCCTGCAGGTATGAGTACGTGATGAGCGACGTTATGCCCCAGTACAGCAGAAAGATCATAAATATATTTCTCTTTTTCAGATAGTGCAGCCCACCAATGAATGCGAATACAGTGATTGGAAGCTCGTACCGGACAAGAATCGGGAGATAGAACGACCAGTGCCCCCCGATGCGCTCGATCCTGTGCATCTCTGCCCAGTGGTTGATGGCGTCCGGGATCACCGAGAAGAGCGCGCCTGGATCTGTGAGGAAGTTCGTATAGAATATCGCAAAGACGGCAAAGGAGATCAGCGCGAATAATGATGCGTCAATCGCTGTGGAGATGTTTATCTGCTTCTTAGTTATGAGATATCCCACCACAAAGAGGAAAAAGAAGCCGGCAATGATATATGCGTTCTCCTTTGTGCAGATGGCAAGCGAGCCTGCCATTGCGCCTGTGAAGACATAGATCAGCCTGCGCCAGTCGCTTCTGTATTTTACGTATTTGACAGCGGATATGACGAAGACGAGCGAGAAGAGCGCGATATAGATGTCGTTTCTGAAGAATCTTGAATAATAGAGGAACGAGGGGGAGATTGTGAGCATCGATGCTGCGAGGAGCGCACCCGGATCCCCGAGCCTACCCCTGAGTGTGTACATCAACGCGACCAGCAGCACGCCCGCTATCGCGGGAAGCAGCCGGGCTGTGAAGTTACTGTCTCCGAACAGATGGAAGGTCGCTGCGGTCGTGTAATATAGAAAAGGACCGTGATATGTCGGGTCGTAATGGTATGCGCCGTTTTTGAACAATTTATAGGTTAAGTATCCATGCACGCCCTCGTCATGATGGAAAACCCGGTCATCGAGGCTGTAAAAGCGGAGTGCTGTTGCTAATATGATGATTGCAAGGAAAACGAGGATGTACCTGTTTTTTTTGTTCACGCGGGCACCCCTGATGCGAGCGTAAGTGCGATTGCGGCGTCCGCGGTCACATGATCTTGTAGCATATTCTTGATTGTGGATTTAGGCGAATCTATAATAACACCATTCAACTATGAACATTTCAGTAATAAATTTGTATCGATTGATTCTAACTCTTTTATCCTATAAAAATGCTTGACATTTCTTGTAAACGGTGGGAGATTGAAATAAACACAGGTTCCCGCTACAAGAATATCTTTTAGATCCAACGAATCTCCAACCATGGAGAGTTTTGTCAAGAACACCTGCCATTTCATCGATTCTTCCTGAGTAATATCCACCTCATATTATAAATTGTATGGTCGATTCGTCTATAATCCTATCGCGCCACCCGAGAGCCAGCCCTGCAGGATTATTGCCAAGGACCTAACATATTTCATTACCGATGCCGTATGATGAGACGATCACAAAGTTCCACCAGAGGCACAACCATCCGGCGAACACAACCATGAACAAAAAAACCACAATCATCTGTTCCGCAGCCGATCAGGCAAGCATGAACATCAAGGAAAACCTCATTGCGCTCCGCGACTGGGAGCACGATGGCGAGATCTACGAATCAGACCGGTTCAGAATCGTTACGGTCGAGAAACTCCATATCTTCTGCGATCACATCGATTCGGAGCTTGAGAAACGTGGACTCCCGACAGATATGATCATTTTCGCATCAAAACACAAAAGCGACAATGGAAAACGGTTGTTCTCCGCCCATTTCACAGGAAACGTCGGAGATGCCAGATTCGGTGGGAATCCACGCGAATTCGCCCCGGCAGCGCCGCAGGCACTGAGAGCGTTTCTGCACTCGATGCGCGATCTTGCAGCGGATACCGGTTACGAGGTCTCCATGGAATCGACACACCACGGACCGACCGCGCTCCTTGTGCCATCGATATACATCGAGATCGGCAGCGGTGAAGCCGAATGGGTTGACCGGGACGCTGGCAGAATCGTTGCCAGCGCAATTCTGGGCATGGACGTGAATCAGCGTGAGCCCGGGTCAGCCGCCCCGGTTGCGGTCGGCTTTGGCGGGGGGCATTATGCGCCGAGGCAGACAAAACTGATCCTTGAGACCGAAATTACATTCGGGCACAACTTCCCTAAATATCAACTGGACGATCTCGATGACGAGTTGATCCTTGAAGCGTTTGAGAAATCAAGCGCGGATTTTGCGTACTTCGACCGGAAGTCGATGAATGCTGCAAAGCGTTACCGCATCAGCGTCAGGATCGAGGATCTCGGGTACGAAGTCCTGCGAGAAAGCACAATCCGGGAGCGGTTTGGACGATGATGACGGTGAACCGGTAGGGGATGGTTGGGAAAAATGCGGGGGGAGGGATTTGAACCCTCGAATGCCTTCGCAACAGGATCTTAAGTCCTGCGCCGTTGACCTGGCTTGGCTACCCCCGCGGAGGTGGTTACATGAGTCCGGCATAACCTGTGGATTTTAGCCATCGTAGTGGTATTTTGGTTATCATCAAAGAATCTTTTGGTGATCACAGTAGTTCCGAATGCCCCCACTTCCGAATATCGGGGGAGTTTCACTTTTGATTCGGAACTTGGGTGTGTTTCGGACGTATTGATGAAACTCCGAAACTCAAGATCTAACGAACGAGCATCATATCAAGAGATCATCGAAGCACGAACCCTATACGAACCCTATAGATTAATCAAAACGGGGCTTTCCAAAAATTTCGATCAAAAACTGCCTTTCAGGTAGAAACTTTACCTTACGGTTTTCCACGCAATAGAAAGAAATCTAAAACTCAACCAAACAGATTTGTGCTGGTCTGATCCATGCTATCAGCATCAAACGCGCCGATTTGCGATTTCCCGGTCGAACACCGGCAGCCCCGAGCCCGCATCCCTGCCCGAACCGAAATCTTGATAACCATTCCACCGCAATCAAGAGACATCGTGCCTCGGTGGCTTAGCGGTATAGCGCGTCATTGGTAATGACGAGGTCGCGGGTTCAATTCCCGCCCGAGGCTCTCGCAGCGGTTTTTTTGGATCTCATATATTGTTGAACTGCACCTTTATGCCATCATCGATCGTGATGATTGCGCTCTTCCCCTGCGACGCCTGCCCAACATTCACGACCACAGTCTCTTTTCCGTGCGCGCTTCCAACCATCGTTCCCTGATCCTCGTGGATGTGCCCGCACACGATCAGGTCGGCTTTGCCGATTGCACCTGCAATCGCCTCGCTTCCCGCGTTTCCTCCTGGTATCCGGTCGAGCGTGTTCTTCGGGGGTGCGTGCGACAACAGCACGATTCGCGCTCCCGCTTCTTCTGCCCCGCCTGCCCGGCTCAACAGATCGTCGAGCATCGCACCGATCTCATCTTCTGATCGCTCAAAGGGCGTGTCAAACGGCGTCGGATTCGAGCCGCCGATGCCAGCAAAGGTAACATCTCCGATGGTGTGCACGGCATTCTCAAGATTGACTGCGCTTGATGCGTCAAGGGTTGCAAGAATGCTTCTGTGGTCGCAGTTTCCGGGAATCGCAAGCACAGGACATTCGAGCGGTTCGAGCAGACCGAGCAGATCATAAGTCAGTTCATCCGGTCCGAAATTGGTGATATCGCCGGCGATCAGCACGACATCGACGCTCCCTGCCTTGTGCACGAGGGATGGTATCTGCGCATAATCGCCATGTGGGTCTGATATTGCAAGTAATTTCATCTCTCCACCTCGTTTGAATATTGATCGTGGTTTTTCGATCACGGGTTGTGATGATGATCACAAATGATAGTTATAATGTTTATGGTGGTGATTGTGATGGTGCGTTTGACTCAAGTATGTTGCGGTAGAACCGCCCGACCCATTCACCGGGTTCGATCACGATGATCTGCTCCTTGTCCTGATAGACCCGGATCACTCCGGATGCGGAGACAACGACTGCGACCGCATCGGTTTCGGCGGTGATCGCGGCTGATGCCGCATGTCGCCCGCCAAGACCCTGCAGGATACTCACCGATCTTGCATCCACATCAAGATACCTGCCTGACGCGCATACAACCCCCTCACCCGATACCACAAAAACGCCATCCAGTTGCGCAAACTCCTTTATCGTCTCCCAGTTGTCTCTGTCCGTGATCAGCCGGGTATGGCGGGCGTGTCCCTGGAATGGATTGAGCAGGAGCTGATGAGACCTCTCGAGAACGTTTTCTTCGTCCCCGATGATGAATGCTGTGCCGACATGCCTGCCCTCTCGTCCTTCGAGCGCGAATTCAAGCGCGAGGCTCATAACCGCACGAAAAACATCCGAATCAACAATTCTCTCGCATTCTTGCATCGATCTTACTGCATGGCTCTCTCTCGGATCGTACACAACGATTGAGTCAAAGTTCGGTGCATCGATCACCCCAACGATCGAGCCGCTTATCGCGCCTTCGAGGTACCCGACAACAGCAAGCTTCTGTATATGCTCCTGAAGCACGGTTTTCTCCCTGCTGGTATGGCTCGGCATGGTCTGGTACAACAGATCAGACGCCTGTTTCGGCAGAACCACGACCGGAATGTGTGTTTCGATCTCTTCGGAAGCGTACGAGTCCGGGAGCAGTATAGCGGATGCCTGGATGCGTTCTGCGATATCGACCGCCGACCTGATGATTGCCTCTTCTATGCGCATGAAATCCCCTCATTCATAGTTATATAGATACGTATGCAATCTATAAAAAGATATTTTAAAGATACTCGCTCTGAATCGCTACAACCTCTGAACTGTCCTTTGCCTGCGCATATTCATCCAGTAACTGGCGGTTCAGCTCAATAAAGGTGTGTCCCCATTTAAATTTGCCGAGTATCAGAGAAGATTGCTTAAGCTCGCCGAAAATGTACAGAGCAGCGGCAAAAGCCTCAACAGTCGTGAGTTTGAATGGTTTTCCGAAATTCACAGGGTTTGCAGCGACCAGATACGGAAGGGCTCTCTGTTTCATCTGGCGGAGCTTCCCAAAAACCGTTTCCGCGTGTTCCCACGAACAATCGAGCGCAGAGATGCTCGTGCCTGCATCATTCGGGGCAAGCGCCCTTGGCGAGAACGGGCTGAGCAGTATTGAGGTGCGCGGCAGTCCTGATGGCTTGCGCCGCTCTACCAGCCCAAGTCGCAGCAGTTTTTTGCCTGTACACTTCTTTGGATCGCATTGATCAGCATGATACAGGTACAATTGGATCATTATCCGCAGATTCTTCTCTGAATTCTCAGATAGACGTCTGAAAGGTCCCCTTTCTCGTAACGGTACACGTCCTTGTCAAGACTTTCGATCACGCCCTGCTTGTATGAGTCCAGGTCCCAGAACCGGCAGCCGTCCGGCGTTCCGACCTCATCTGCAAGCAGAATCCTTTCTGCGGCATTCCTATCCCTGCCAAACTCGATCTTGAAATCCGCAAGAATGATGCCCCTTTCGAGCAGACGCCCGCTCATGATATCGTTTGTCAGGCGAGTGCACTCCCTGATATAATCCAGTTCATCCGGCGTGAGCCATCCATTGTCCAGTATCTCCTGCTCATCGATCGGTCTGTCCTTTTCCTCGAATTTGGTCGTGAATTCGATCATTCCGCCGGGTATCCTTGCACCCAGACGCGGTTCAATCTCGACCGTCAGAGATTCTCCACGTTCATGCCGTTTCAGAATCGATCCTGCAACAAAATTGCGCCATATAACCTCGATCGGGATGATCTCAAGTGGTTCGACCTCCATGATGTTTGGCGGGACAAAAGCACGGAAATGCGTCGGTATGCCCTCCTTTTCCAGAATCTCGAACCAGTACGCGGATAATCTGCAGCAGACCTCGCCTTTATGCGGGAACTCGTCCTTCTTTATCCCGTCAAACGCTGTTGTGCGGTCCGTGAATTCAAAGAACGTTTTTCCGTCCTCCTCGAAGATGTCCTTCGATTTGCCGGCTCTCCTCCGTGTGGTCGTCATGAGGTTATCTGTGGCTGCGGATGGTTTTAATCTTTCCCGGGCAGGTGGGGCGGTTTCGTTCCTGCTGGTTTCTGCTGCAACCTCACAGTTTTAGCTCTCTGATGATGTGCGGAAGCTCGGACATGTCATCAATGATCATATCTGCACTCTCACGTAGTTTCCTGGATTTATCGCGGTGCTGCTGCACCGTCAGCACCCCGACATCGGCGGCTGTGATCGCACGGAGATCGTTGATCTCATCTCCGACCATAACCACGTATTCATGAGTGTTTTTCAGATTCCTTACCAGACATTCCTTCACAGCCGGAGTTGCAACAGGAACCACGTTTTTTTGTGGAATACCCAGATATCGGGCAAGCGTTGACAGATTTCTCATGCTATCCCCTGACGCGATATAGAGATCGGCGCACTCCGTGAGCTGTGATACCGTCTCTTCCGCACCGGAAAACAGTTTTCCGGCGGTGCAGATCACATAGGGAATCGTTCCAGTGGGAACATCGATGATAAACCCGGCTCCGCTGTAAAAAACGTTCTTACACTTTTTCTTGACCGCTGATACTACATCCATAAGATCAGAGACACAGACACAGACATCACTGGAATCGTTGTCCAGCATAACCTGCCTGACCTCATCAGCCGTGATGCTCTCGCTTGCGCAGCCGATGTTCATATCGATACCGTTCTCTATAATAACGCGCTGAAGACGCTGGTCCGGCGGACAGCCAAGGAGCGCGTCCGGTGGTATGTCGATGGCAACGAGCGCCTGGGACTCACGGACGAGTCTGAGAGATGATATGTTGTGAAGCTCTTCCCCGGTTCTGGTGTCCTTTGCCACCCGGTACATCCGCATCAGCGTGCCGGATGAGTCGAAAACGATTGCACGGCGGTGGGTCATCTGTACTGATGGGTGATGCCACAGGTATTAATGATTTTCACGTGGGTGGGGCTTGTGTCGATTTCCCGAAATACTTTCGAGAGTTTTTATTATTTTCTGGGTACTCCAAAAACACCCGCAATCTCGTGTAAATCAGTGTCGAAGGCTGCGCCGCATGCTTGCGCAGACAAGCATTTTGTAACCCTGCTATTACCTCTACAAAAAAACTTAATACCACAACACCAGAATCAATGAGCAAGAGGTACAACAACATGGGAAAAATACTTGGAATCGATCTTGGAACTACCAACTCGTGCATGGCAGTGATGGAAGCCGGCGAGCCGACCATCATACCGAACGCCGAGGGCGGAAGAACCACCCCGTCAGTGGTGGGCTTCTCAAAGACCGGGGAACGACTGGTAGGGCAGATCGCAAAGAGACAGGCGATCTTGAACCCGGAACGGACGGTTTCCTCGATTAAGCGGCATATCGGCGAGAAGGATTACACGATAAACATCGATGGCAAGAATTACACGCCTCAGGAGCTCTCTGCCATGATCCTGCAGAAGATGAAGAACGATGCTGAGGCATATCTCGGGGGGACGCTCGCCGACGCCGTGATCACCGTGCCTGCATACTTTGATGACTCGCAGCGGCAGGCGACAAAGGACGCAGGCACGGTTGCAGGGTTTAATGTGAAACGGATCATCAACGAGCCCACCGCCGCGGCGTTTGCTTATGGGATTGACAAGAGTGAAGGCGAACAGACCGTGATGGTGTACGATCTCGGCGGAGGCACGTTCGATGTCTCGATTCTGGAGCTGGATCCAACTGTTGGAACGTTTGAGGTTAAATCGACCTCTGGAGATACTCATCTCGGTGGGGACGACTTTGATCATCTGATTGTGGCGCATATCGTATCCGAATTCAAGAAACAGGAAGGCATCGACCTCTCCAAAGACAAATCGGTGATGCAGCGGCTCACCGATGCCGCCGAGAAGGCAAAGATTGAGTTGTCAGGCGTGGTTACCACGAGCATCAGCCTGCCGTTCATCACAGTGGGACCTGACGGGCAGCCAAAACACCTTGATATAACTCTGAGTCGCGCAAAGCTGGAAGAACTGACCGCCGAGCTGATAGACCGGACGATAGGTCCGATGGAGGATGCGATCAAGAGCGCGGGGATGACCAGAGACGATATAGACCGTGTGCTGCTCGTCGGCGGCGCAACAAGGATGCCATCGGTCATTGCTGCGGTCGAACGGGTCACAGGAAAGAAGCCGTACAAGAACATTAATCCGGATGAGGCGGTCGCAATGGGTGCAGCCATCCAGGGTGGAGTGCTTTCGGGCGAGGTCAAGGATGTGCTGCTGCTGGATGTGACGCCGCTGACGCTCGGCATCGAGACGCTCGGCGGGGTTGCGACACCGCTCATCGAACGAAACACGACGATACCGACGAAGAGGAGCCAGACATTCTCCACAGCATCTGATAGTCAGCCATCTGTCGAAATCCATATCCTGCAGGGTGAACGTGGTATTGCATCCGCAAACAAGACGCTTGGCAAATTCATGCTCGACGGCATCCCGCCTGCTCCAAGAGGCATCCCGCAGATCGAGGTAACATTCGATATCGACGCAAACGGCATCTTAAACGTGAATGCAAAGGATCTCGGCACAGGAAAGGAGCAGTCCACCACAATCAAGAAGCCTGGCGGGCTGTCCGACGAGGAGATCAAGAAGATGGTCCGGGATGCAGAGGAACATGCGGACGAAGATAGGAAGCGGAAGGAAGCCGTAGAGGCGAAGAATACAGCTGAAGCAATGGTTACCTCCGCAGAGAAAACTCTCGAGGAGGCGGGCGATCTTGTCACGCCTGATCAGCGAGAAACAGTCGAGAAAGGCATAGAGGAACTGAAAAAAGCGATCGAGGGCGAGGATACTGAAGAGATCAAGAGAAAGACCGAGGAACTGACAGAAGCAGTCTACCCGATCGCAGCTGCCATGTACCAGAAAGGTGCGGAAGCACACGCAGCAGAAGAAGGCGGCGAGGCAGGAGAAGTCGGCGGCGAAGACGTGGTCGATGCGGATTATGAGACGGTGGGCGATGATAAATGAGGTCCCGGGTAAACCGGGTCCCCAACACCTCTAACACTGACCCACCTGGCAGCCACAATTTCAGGTTAGCATGAAATCCCTTCGAAACATCAGTTTCTCTTCCATGTTGGTCACCGAAGACCCATTCAGCTGGGCTTACATGCTCGAAGAGATCGGTTTTGGCGGCTGGGAGATCGTGCAGGAAGGAAAACAGGCTCTGGATGACTCAAACATCCGGAAGATGCGGGAGGTCTGCGAGACTACAGATCTTACGATAACGATCCACCTCCCGTTTTCGGACCTGAACCTCGGGAGCCTGAACCAGCCGATCTGGGAGGAGGTCGTGCGGCAGCAGGCAGCGTGCATATCGATTGCTTCAGAGTTTGCAGACCTGATGGTCGTGCATCCTGGCTATCTCTCGCCGCTTGGGATGCAGATGCCTGATCTTGCATGGCATCAGAACATCCTCGGGCTGCAGCAACTCTGCGACTTCGCAGACAATCTCGGGGTCAGAATCGCGGTTGAAAATATGCCGCGGATGGAGTTTATCTTCGGAAAAGAGCCGGCTGAGATGGCTGGCATGATCGAACT
>DAOVGO010000033.1 GCA_030672345.1 Methanosarcinales archaeon
TGATATTCGCGGGACGGTCTACGACACCGATGACACATCAACAACATGGGATCACATGAACTTCGAGGGTTTCTATTATGACATCGATGATAACCTCGGCACAGAAAAACTGGTGGTTGAAGCTGATGGCGACATCGTCTATACAACGACTGCCGAGTTGGTCAGTTTTGATCTCAGCAGCGAATGGGGCGAGTATGAAGTGATTGGTTTCATGGCAGAGAAGTATTTTGCAGGATACGACGGGGAAAAGACCGACAATGATATAACAAACGATGATATCAGCCTCGTTTCAAAGGATATGCTGAGCAAGGTTCTGATCGATGTCGAGGATGACCGCACCATCTCAACAGGCGCATCGCTCCAGTTGGAAGAGGGCTATGAATTAAAGATCATACAACTCGATGTCCAAGGGGAAAAGGCACAATTTGAACTGCTTCGGAATGGAAAACGTGTTGACACCGAAGTTGTGAACGCACCAAAGACCTATGTGTACAAAAAGGATCTTGGAAAACTGGATGATGTCCCGGTCATCGCAGTCTATGTCAGCAGCGTCTTTGCAGGTACAGAGACTGATATGGTTACAATCGATGGCGTATTCCAGATATCAGAGAACTACAAATCTGTGAAAACGGGCGATGATTACGGCGAGATGGAGGTCAAATCTGCTCCGGGCGATACGATCAAAATGGAGAACCGCGATGACATCGATCTCGAACCCGACGAGACCACCATGATCATGGAAAATGTTGGCTTCAAGGTCTCAGATGGTGGAGAACGATACTACCTCTTCGTCAGACGAACAGTCGGCGCACTTGCCTCGCTCGACATAGAATTCTCCGAAACCCCGATCGCGGATGAGGAACTCACAATTACAGTCACAGCAGACGGCTCTCCTGTCGAGGGCGCAGACGTCACATTCGATGGAGAGAACCTCGGCATCACTGATTCGAACGGTGAGGTCAGATTCACGCCGGATGCGGCAGGCACGTTCACAGTGACAGCAAGCAAGGAGAACTACAATTCTGCATCCGAGGATATACAGATTCTCACCGAAGAAGAAGCCGAAAAGGAACAACTGAAGATCAGTATGCCTGATAAGGTCGATCTAGGCGAGGAAGTGATCATCAGGGTAACGTCTGATGGCGATGCGATCGAGGGTGCGACGATCACCTGGGACGACGAGGAGATCGGAGAGACCGACGATACCGGAAGCCTGACCTACGCGCACGATGAAACTGGCACGTACACGGTTACCGCAAGCAAGAGCGGGTACCTTGATGCGAGCGAGAAGATCACGGTCTCCATCCCCGCGGCAAAGTTCGAGCTTGACGGCATCAGCCTCCCTGATGAGGTAGCTGTTAAGAAGAGCTTCACCATCACCACCAATGTCACGAACGTCGGTGATATCGAGGGCACATACCGCGCAGAACTGGTGATCGACGACGGCAACGGCACCGTCACCACCGCAGGCTCGCAGAACGTCACCCTTGGCGCTGGCGAGACCGAAACCGTGCAGTTCACGTACAAGATCGCCAAGGCGGGCACATATACCGTGCAGATCGGCGGCGAATCAGGCAAGATCGTGGTGACGCCGAGCGAGTCAAAGACTGTGCTGGTGGCTGCCATACTCATCATCCTTGCTCTGCTTGGCGGGATCGGATATCTGCTGATCAGCTCGACTCCCGAAGGCGGATGGACCACCGAGAAGCTGATCGAGGCGATCAAAGATAAAATACCCGGGAAGAAAGGGTTGTGACCCGGATGAAACCCGCATGACCGGCGTAAAAAACAATAGAACCGCGGTGGTGGTTCCGAATACATCAATTTCCGGTTCGGAACTACCCCCACCTACAAATATGGACTTTTGAGATGCGATTACCGGAAACGGGATGCTGATCTGAAGTGAATGTTAAATCAGCGTAATCTGTGTTAATCTGTGGCTAAAAAACTTTTGTCAGCCACTGACTGCGAAGCAGCGGCGCAGCCATTAACACAGATGAACACAGACTAAAGGTGTTTTTGGTGTAACCGGAAAATAATAAAAAATCTCCTGATGACTGCCACAAAATATGAGTGTATTCCATTGAAAAATTCGGGTTGTGCCTTAAAAAACCTAAATGCGGTGAAAGAATGAGGACCAGATCGAGACCAAAACCGGACGGACCGTCAGAAAGAGGCGGCTACCCCATCGCAGGCAGGCATAGCGCGGTCAAACCATGCCTCTGGCTGAACCGGTCGATACGAGGAGAGGGAAGCTGCTACAAATCGCAGTTCTACGGCATCCAGTCGCACCGGTGCATCCAGATGACGCCCACGTTGTCATGTAACCACCGGTGTCTGCACTGCTGGCGGCAGATTGAGCAGGCAGTGCCGTTGCCAGCCCCTACCGATTGGGATTCTCCAGTTGAAATCAAGGGGTCTATCATTGCAAAACACCTGCGCCTGATCTCAGGGTACGGCGGGTCAGATACCACTGATGAGGCTGCATTGAAAGAGGCAAAGCAGCCGAACCAGGTCGCAATATCGCTTGCAGGCGAGCCCACGCTCTACCCGCACCTGCCCGAGTTGATCGACGAGTTCAAAAGAGATGGTATGACGACGTTTGTGGTGACGAACGGCACGCAACCTGACATGATCACTAAAATTTCGCCAACGCAGCTCTATATCAGCCTGAATGCACCCGACGAGGCTACATATTTGCGGGTATGCAACCCGATCGGGAATTTCTGGCAACAGATCCGGGAATCGCTGGAGATACTTGGAACAGCGCGGTCGAGGATGCGAACTGCAGTCAGGATCACGCTCATCAAAGGTTTAAACATCTTCGATCCGGAGGGGTACGCGCGCCTGCTGCAAACGTGCGAGCCGGATCATATCGAGGTTAAGGCGTACATGCACCTCGGTTTTTCAAGGAAACGCTTAAGCAGGGACGCGATGCCGGATCACGACGAGGTACTCACCTTTGCATCGAAGATCGCAGATGAGATCGGATACCAAATCGCGGACGACGCAGAGGTCAGCCGTGTCGTGCTCCTGTCGCGGGACGGGCGGGCGAGGCGGGTGCGGTGAGGTGGGTACGGTGAGTGTCTGTAAAACCTTGGGCTTTCAAAGATCATCGAAACTGCTGGATGCGTGAGCACTGTCACTGTCAGGAGCAAAGCCTCGCGCAAACCATTGGTTTCATTGTGGCGATGGTTGTGTCGAAAGTGGCATGAGGTTTACTGTTGCAACGCGTGGGAGGTTTTTTATGGCATGAGTCGTATGTTGATCATACACGGCGCGGAGATTCCGGGCGGAGAGAATCGCGCTTCTGACAGAGGTAATTGGAATGAATGAAAATACAAAGCATCTTATGTTCGGACTTTGCATGGCAATTGCGCTGCTTGGCGCTTTTGTGGGTGGGGCATCGGCAGTGTATGGGGAAGAGGTTAAATTTAAAGGTGTTGTAACCGGATCTCCTGATTTTGGTGGTGCAGTAGGTATAGAAGGCGTCAATGTTCAAATCGATGAAATCCTTTCCGATCCAACAGGTAAT
>DAOVGO010000052.1 GCA_030672345.1 Methanosarcinales archaeon
TGCCAGCAACAAAGCGCTCGTGCCCGGCTTTGTGAACACGCACACCCACGCCGCCATGACGCTCTTCCGGGGGTATGCGGACGACATCCCGCTCCAGACATGGCTGCAAGAGCATATCTGGCCCCTTGAAGCGAAACTGACCGATAAGGATGTCTACTGGGGCACAAAACTGGCGTGTCTTGAGATGATCAGGTCCGGCACGACGGCTTTCAATGATATGTACTGGCATGCCCTTGCAAGTGCAAGAGCAGTCGAAGAGATGGGGATACGCGCCGCTGTCAGCAACGTATTCATCGATATCGCGGGAGAGTCTGATGAGGCGGTGCAGAAAGAGAACAGGAAACTGACAGAGAAACTTATGAAAGATTATTCCGACCGGATAATCCCCGCGCTTGGTCCGCACGCCATCTACACGGTGTCAGAAGAGAGTCTTTTGTGGACAGCAGAGTTTGCAAGAGAAAAAGACCTGCTAATTCACATACATGTTTCAGAGACAGAGCAGGAGGTAAGCGACTGCATCGAGCGCACAGGCATGCGTCCTGTGGAATATCTTGACCATCTCGGGTTCCTCGGTCCGAATGTCGTTGCCGCGCACTGCGTGTGGCTCGATGACAGCGAGATCGCACTGCTTGCAAGGCACGATGTCAAGGTGGCTCACAACCCGGTCTCGAACATGAAGCTTGCTGTCGGCATGGCGATGCGTTATACGGCACTTCGGGCAGCCGGAGTCTCTATCTCGCTTGGCACGGACGGGTGCGCATCCAACAACAGCCTTGACATGCTCGAAACCGCCAAGTTTGCGTCGCTGGCACAGAAGGCGGCTGCGAACGAGCAGACCGTGATGCCGGCAGACGAAGCGCTCGCCATGATCACAAGGAACGGCGCGGATGCGCTGCGCACAGGCAAAGGCAGTGGCGGCGGCAGCATAATAGAGGGCGGCGCGGCAGATCTGCTGCTGATAGACTTGCTGCTGCCAGAGATGACTCCGCTTCACAATCTCAGCTCGAATCTGATATATTCGGCGCACGGAGGCTGCGTCGATACCACGATATGCGATGGAGTCGTGCTGATGCAAAACAGGGTCGTGCCCGGGGAGGCAGAGATTCTGCGCAGGGCATCGGAAGTGGTTTATGACCTTGTGAACAGAGAATGATATAAGCATCTAAAGACCAATAATTATTGGCTGGTGTGTACCCATGTCAACGGAACAGAACAATAAAAACGAATCCGAAGCAGCAAAGTGCACAACGCTTGCTGCATCGATGGATATCCTCACAAAACACATAACGAGGGCTCTCGAGGATCTTGACGTCGATTCAGTCTCTGATATGCTCGATATGATCCTTGATGCGAACAACATCTTTGTGATGGGGACCGGACGGTCAGGTCTGGTCGGGCGGGCATTTGCGACGCGGCTCATGCATCTCGGGCTGCGTGTGTATGTGGTCGGCGAATCGACCACGCCAGCGCTGCGTGAGGGGGATGTGGTGGTTGCGATCAGCGGATCAGGCGAAACCATGTCCATCGTCGATCTCGGAAATGTTATCAAGGAAATCGGAGCGACATTAGTCGTTGTTACATCGAACCCAGGCTCATCTCTCGGAAGAATGGCAGACGTAACCGTAAAAATCTTTGGCAGATCAAAAGACGGCGGAGGGGATTATCTTGCGCGACACCTGCTCGGACAGTATGCAAAGCTCTCCGAACTTGCGCCGCTTGGTACCACCTTTGAGATCTCCGCACTCGTATTCCTTGACGCTGCAATCGCAGAACTGATGACGCGCATGGGAAAGCAGTCAACAGATCTCGAAGAGATGCATGACAAGCTCCAGTGAGCAAGGGTGCCGATGCGGGTAGCGTCCTTACTCAGCTTATTCAGGCGGTATACGGTTGAGATCACCTCGCTATGCGCTGCTATCATCCTCTGGCAGCTTGCCGCCGATTATGTGGTGGAAAATCCCTTCTTTCTTCCGAGTTTCACCGATGTCGTGGGATCATTCTCGCATGAATGGCATAACATGGTCTATGATGCCAAAGTCAGCCTGATACACTTCGGAATCGGCATGATCGCTGGATTGTGTGTTGCAATACCGCTGGGGATCTGTATGGGATGGTTTCAGCTGATCAACCGGATCGCTGACCCGATTATAGAGATTCTGCGTCCGATACCGCCTCTTGCGTGGATACCGTTTGCGATCATCTGGATCGGGATCTCTCACACGTCCGCAGGCTTTATCGTGTTCGTGGGAGCCGTATTCCCGATCCTGATCAACACGTATGTCGGATTCAGGAATGTGCCAAAGGTTCTGATCGAGACCGCCATGGTGCTTGGCTGCACAAAAAACCACAGCCTGATCAGGCGGGTTGCATTTCCATCGGCGATCCCTCAGATTGCAACCGGTATCAGGGTCGCGATGGGCGTTGCATGGATGTGCGTGGTTGCAGCAGAGATGTTTGGTATGACGAGTGGAATCGGGTTTAAGATAATGCTCTGGGCGAATTTTCACAAAATGGATCATGTTATGGCTTATATGCTCATTTTAGGATTTATCTCGCTTTCTATCGACAGTATATTCAGACATTTTGTCGAGCGGCGGTTGTCTATATGGCGAAAAGGGATGGTGGCATAAGTCTGGCAGCCGCATTCACGCTTGGGTTCTGCAGGCGCAATCGTAACCTTGATAACGGCTGGTACCAATGCTATGACCAACGCTATGACCAACGCTATGATGTATTACTTGACAAAAGAGAGGAGATTTGTGAATGGACGTTGACAAACCAGTGCGAGAAGTCATGTCACGACAGGTGATCACGGCAGATATCAATGAATCGCTTCCGAATATCGCAAAGAAGATGATCAAATATGACCGATCGAGTGTCATCGTGACAGAAGATGAAAAACCAGTCGGCATCATAACCGAACGTGACATATCTCGCAAGCTTCTCCCCGATGATAGAAAACCAAGTTCCGTATCGCTTTCTGAGATCATGACCTCCCCGCTGATCGCCATCGATCAATACACGTCGATCAGCGATGCGATCCGGATGATGCTTTCGCACAAGATCAGACGGCTGCCGGTCTTCCGAAACGAGGGACTCATCGGTATCGTTACGAGCCAGGATATCGTTGCGGTATCATCCGAGATGAGCAACACCCTTCGGGAACTGATGGAATCTGATCGCGAGTCGCTGCTGATATCCGAGTCAGATGGCAACTGCGATCTCTGCGGCAAGTATTCGTACCAGCTGACGATCGTTGATGGGAGATCACTCTGCGAGGACTGCGCTGATGCAATATGGCGAGAACCGACCGATTCTGATCATGGATCCGCATATTTAGAGGGATGAGGCGGGTTGGGATGGATCTCGCGTTGAACGTGCTGGAAATCATCGAAAACGATCCCAAAATTAATATAAGTGAGATTGCGTCGCTCACAGGCAGATCGGACCGGGAGATCCGGGACTGCATCGGTGAACTCGAGTCAAACGGTACAATCCGCAAATATAAGACGGTTATCGACTGGGATAAGGTCAATAACGGATATGTTTACGCGGTCATCGAGATAAAAGTTTCTCTGGAGCGCGAAACCGGATACAATGTGGTTGCAGACCGCATTTCGAGATTTCCTGAGGTCCGGTCGGTCAGGTTGATCTCCGGGGATCATGACCTCTCGCTTACCGTACGCGGCAGATCGATGAAAGAGGTTGCGTTCTTTGTTGCAGAGAAGATTGCGACCCTGCCGCAGGTGCAGAGCACGGCTACACATTTCGTTCTGAAGACGTACAAGGAGGATGGTGTGCTGCTGCACGAGCCAGAGCACGCCCACCGCCTCTCGATCGTGCCGTGAAGGGGAGGGAGCATGAAACGGATGCTGATATCAGACGTTGTACAGAGCGTGCCGCCATCAGGTATTCGCAGGTTCTTTGATCTGGCAAATCAGCTTCCAGAGGCGATCTCGCTTGGTGTGGGCGAACCTGATTTCGTGACCCCGTGGCACATCAGGGAGGCGTGCATCCATGCACTCGAGACCGGGTACACATCATACACCACCAATCAGGGGCTGCCCGAATTGCGCCGTGAGATCGCAAAGGCGTTCTGCCGGGATTATTCGGTGGATTATGACCCTGATGATGAGATACTGGTCACAACCGGAGTTAGTGAGGGAATAGACCTCGTGGTGCGCTCGATCCTGAACCGTGGCGATGAGGTCATCATCGCAGAGCCATGTTATGTCTCATACAAGCCGACCGTGATCTTTGCGGGCGGATCGCCAGTCACAGTCGCAACGGATCTTAAAAACGATTTTAGAGTTACAGCCGACCAGATAAAGGAGAAAATAACAGAAAAAACACGAGCGATAATGATCAATTATCCGAATAACCCGACCGGAGCAACGATGGGGAAAAAAGACCTCGAAGAGATCGCAGATGTTGCAATCGACTATGATCTGCTAATTATTTCTGATGAAATCTATGATAAACTTACTTATGATGGAAAACACACCTGTTTCTCATCCTTGAATGGAATGAAGGAAAATACAATCGTGTTCAACGGTTTTTCAAAGTCACACGCGATGACCGGGCTTCGGATCGGATACGCACTCGGAAATAGCGAGATTATTGGGGCAATGACGAAGATACACCAGTACACCATGCTATGCTCCCCGATCACCTCGCAGATGGCTGCCATCGATGCGCTGCGGAACGGAGACGCGGAGATGGAGAAGATGGTGCGCGAATATGACCGCAGAAGGCATCTGATCATCAGTGGTTTGAACGATCTCGGGCTGGACTGTTTCTGGGGAAAGGGCGCGTTCTATGTATTTCCGTCGATTGCAAGTACCGGAATGACGTCGGGAGAGTTTGCAGAGCGTTTGTTGCTCGAAAAGGGCGTTGCCGTCGTTCCAGGGGATGTGTTCGGGGATTGTGGGGCTGGATTCCTGCGCTGTTCGTATGCCGCCTCAAGAGACGATATAAAAGAGGCGCTGCTGCGTATAGGGGAGTTTCTTGCCTCGATAGAGCGCGTGGTGCAGTATAACCCACCTATCTCCGGTTTAGAATAAAATCGATAGCGTCAGAGCTACACAATCTTCGGGGCGCATCACAGCCTCACACCCCCCTTAGCAGATCCATCGGCTTTATCCGGTTGATTCCTGCCACATAAACCGCGGTTGAGACCAGACCCATAGCGACTGCAAGCAACAGCCCCATGTAAACAAACTCTGCCTTGATCACAACAAGGTTATTGAACCCGACAGCACGATATATCAGCGTATTGAGCAGTTCTGAGATCGGAAAAGACAATAAACACCCGATAACCCCGCCAATCCCGCAGATGATCAATCCCTCGAGTCCGATGCTTATGAGAATCGATCCCTTCGAGAAACCAAGCACCTTTAAGATCCCGATCTCCCTCTTCCGTTCGCTTAAGGAGAGGAGCATCGTTGCAACCACAAGAACCATGCCCATGATCACTGCCAGTGCAACGATTGCGGTTGCGCTGACAAGCACCACTGCGTTCTGCTTCAGAATCTTTCGCAGATACTCTCTGTTGGTGCTCACCTCGTACGGATACTTGCCCTCGAGCATCTCCTTCACCTCATCCGCGGTCCCTGGGTCGTGCAACCGTATCACCATCAGGTTCACCCGGTCGTAGTACTTGTTCCCGGTCAGGTCCTGAAGCTCGGATAAGTGAAATACGATCATCGGATTGGAACTGAACATCGAGAGCGAATCTGTGATGCCGGCTATCCGAAATCT
Organism: Methanosarcinales archaeon; assembly: GCA_030672345.1. GTDB lineage: Archaea > Halobacteriota > Methanosarcinia > Methanosarcinales > Methanogasteraceae > Methanogaster_D. Next base: position 5,761 of record DAOVGO010000052.1, read on the forward strand.
CTTCTCTTTTGCCTCGGATAGCGTTTTACCCACGAAAATTTCGTCGCCAACCGTTGCATCAAGCGCCAGAGCCCCCCTCGAATCGATCAGTACCTCGTAAGTCCAGTTTCCATCGTATCTGCCCGCGTTGTAGTGCGGGCTCATGGTAAGACCGGCTCCGTCAGATACGCTCACCATCTGATCGTCTCCGCCCACTGCGCCCTTGATCCCGATTCCGAAGATGGGCTTTGGTTCCTCATCTTCCTTGAACGCATACACAATCTCGGTCAGTATCGGTGATGCCAGTGCGATGCGGTCGTCCTTTCGCAGTTGATCCGCAAGCGTGTGTGCGCCATCGATGCTCGCTTCTTCCGCCCCGAGGTACTGCGAGGATACATCCACACTCCCCCCGGTCATCCAGAGGTGCATCGTGCTCTGCTTGAATGTTGTTTCGCCTGTTGCGAGGAGCCCGTTGCCGACCGAGGCGATGACAACGATGGAGATGACTGCGATCGCAACTCCGGCAATCGACAGAGCCGATCTGGCTTTATTATGGGCGATCGATCGTGTTGCGAGCATTATAGCATCATCCCTCCAGTCTGGCTATGTCAAGCTTTCCGGATATCATAGCCGGGAATATTCCTGAGAGCACCCCTGCCACCACCGCCACACAGACCCCGCCAACCAGAAGCAGTGGCGGCATTACCATCGGGACGTGGGTCTCGTACAGATGGTATCCGATCTCGCTCGCCAGCACCCTGCCCCCCACGCTCAACAAAGCTCCGATACACCCTCCGGCGAGCGAAAGGATGACCGATTCCCAGAGCACGATCCCGATGATCGTCGCGTCCGAGATGCCTATCGCCCGCATCACTGCGAACTCTCTCTGCTTCTCGTTTACTGACATGATCATCGTGGTTGACACGAACAGGATGCAGATAAATATCGATACGCTGACCACGGCAATGGTCGTCGCAAGTATTCTTTTGTCGCTATATATATTATGCGCGGTAAGTTCGGTGTTGGACAGCACCATCTCACCCGGGTAAACCGATTCAAGGAACTCCCTGTCACCGCCACTCACGATGATCTCGTTCGCCCGGTCTCCCTCCCGGTTTCCTGTGATCTCCTGAAGTTCTGAGAGATGGAGTACGATTACCGGGCTCAACGAGTATTCAGGCAGAGCGACCACGTTAACAACCTCAAACGGCTGCAAGGATGTATGCGATTCGCCTGCGTAGATGGTGTCCCCGGTCCGGACGCCCAGCAATCTGGCTGTCTTTTCGTTGATCACCGCCTCGTGCGTATCATCCGGATCTCCGGGTGTAAATCCGTCAGAGGAGACTGGAGGAACGTCGATACTCCCGGGTATCACCCCGATCCCGATGATGGCTTTTACACTCCGGTCACCTCCCGCGTCCTCAGCACCTTCAGCACCTTCAGCACCCTCCGAACCTCCGGCATCGGATGCGTACAGCACCCTGCTCAGAACCGGGCTTGCTCCGTTGACATCGGGATACACGAGTATCATTTCGGTAGCCCGATGAACTCCCCCGAGCATCGTCTGCTCTGAGTTTGTTATCGGATCGGTGACTCCTGAGCCGCGCGGAACGATCCAGTAGTCCACTTCCTGCACATACAGAGCAGACGCGCCCGCTTTCAGACCGAGTCCTGCTGACGTCATCAGTATCGTCATTGCAACGGCTATGGCGATTGCTGACATGGCGAAGGCTGTTCTCGACTTCCCTCTGCTCAGATTCAGCACTGCGATTTTAGTAGAGTGCATTTACGATCTTGCCATCCCTGAGTTCGATGATTCGTTCTGCCCTGCGCGCAATCTCCGGATCGTGGCTCACCACAATGATGGTTTTGTCGTACTTCTGATTGATCCCTGTCAGCAGGTCCACGATGTCGCTTCCCGTGCTGGTATCCAGTTCGCCGGTGGGCTCATCCGCAAGAATGATGGGCGGGTCGTTTGCAAGCGCACGCGCTATTGCGACACGCTGCTGCTCCCCGCCGCTCAACTGGTTCGGGCGGTGCCTCCCACGATCGATAAGTCCTACCGCCGATAATAACTCACTGACTCGATCTCTCCGCTCGTTTCTGCGCATTCCCGCCTCCTTCATCGGAAGCTCGATATTCTCATACGCAGTCAGTGTCGGGAGAAGGTAGAAGTGCTGGAATACAAACCCGATTTTGTGCAATCTGAGTTTTGTAAGCGCGCGCTGGCTCATTTTGCTGGTATCCTGACCATCGATCACAACCGAGCCCGTAGTCGGCTGTTCGATGCAGCCGAAGAGGTGGAGGAGCGTTGATTTGCCAGAGCCTGAAGGACCGGTTATCGCAACAAATTCACCGCGTGCTATGGAGCGGTTGACCTCTTTGAGCGCATGAACACGCGTTTCACCTAAGTTGTAAGTCTTCGATAGCTTTATTGCTTCTATCATCAACTCGTTCACCGATTGAGATATCTGGTTTACGGCTTTAAAATAATTCTCTTGACCAGATATGCGATCGCCAGCAACAGCACGGCTGCAACCGATCCATACACCACCCACGGCAGCTCTATCTCTGTTCTCGCAGCAGGAGTGGAGAGTACTGGCGGCGTCTCTTCAGGGGCGGATGATGTCTCTGTCGTTTCTGCTGTCTCTACCGCCCCTGTTGTCTGCGCCACCTCCGGAGCTGGCACCTCCACAGTCACAGCCCCGTCGTAACTCGCTGCCCCGATCGTTTCCGGATATCCGAGAACGGTTCTGTCGGTCGTCACAACGCAGTGCAGCGAAAAATCACCGAATGCAAGCTCTGGTATGTCGATACCGGCTTCGTACCTGCTCGTAACGGAAGGAATCGCATTTTCCTCGAATGTTGTGCTTCCCTGCGAGAGCACAACCTTCACGGTTTCATTTGCGGTCACAGGAATGCCATCTCTCATGATATTGACTACGACATCGAGTGTTTCGCCCGCTTCTACCTGGGGCTTGCTTGATATCAAGAGATCGTATACCGATATCACCACTGGTTTCGCTACCAGAATCCGTCCCTGATGCCACACTGTTAGCGCGTACGCGCCCGGCGTTCCAACGGTGCCAGCCGGTATGACAAGTGTAACAGGTGCTTCGGGTTCCCCTGTGCTGCGAATCGCCCTGCTCCACACAGAATTTTCATGCTTGTCAATCAGCGAGACCTGAAAATCCGATCCTCCCGAGACATCGACGCTGACGCCGATGTCCTGATCCATCCGATATACGCCAATGTCGGTGATTTCATACGTCGCGCCGTTGTGAGTGACAGTCCGGTCGGGCGTATCAACGATGCTATCAAGCGTTATGATGGCAGTGGCGGTGGTGCCGGACGCAAGCACGGTGGGGGCAGATGATGCTATAGATATGATGATCAAAACCGGAAGGACTATCTTACCCACCACAATCAGCCGTTCATCATCACGAGAACAGATAGCGGCTGTCATCAGTGTTATCCGGAAGGGTTACCCCACTATCCTAACGCCTTGAACACACTGAGAGTCACGATCAATGCAAACACAGAGAGAAGTGGCGCGATTGCAACCATGAGGTTCTTTGCCAACCGTTGCGATCTAACACCGTCGTGCGAATCAGAGAGTTCCTTCATGATGAGAAGAAGTATCAGCAGCACCGTTCCAATGGCGCCGAGCATCGTTGCATAACTGCTAATCACAGTCGTTGTAGACATTGTTGTTATTATTGTGATCATTCATTCGTTCACTCCTCACATTCCTTACATAACCCAATTACATTCTGGACACCCTGGTATAAGTACCTTGCGGTTGATATCTATAACGAGTGTGATGTTACA
>DAOVGO010000092.1 GCA_030672345.1 Methanosarcinales archaeon
TATGAATGCCTGTTCGAATTTCTCGCTGGTTTTTCTTCTCAGCTTCAGACTGAATTTAACCAATCCGACTCCTCCATAGCAGCATTCTTGTTGCTGCATTGATCAGCATCACGACGACGATCAGGACAAAGGCAGCTGCGAACCCGTTTGATGCAGGGATAAGGTGGGGGAACTCAAATGACCGGTACACCGTGATCGGAAGCGCCGCTGTGAGATCCTGGAACGGATAGATCTTCATCCCGAATATCAGCCCTTCACGCGGGAGAACTTTAAATTCAGGCAGGAACTGGGTGTAGCCCGCTGTCAGGATCACCACAGCAGACTCCTCTGCCGCCCGCCCGATCCCGAGAACCATGCCTGTGAGTATTCCTGTGAGCGCGAAAGGTACCGTTATGCGCCGTACCGTGTCCCATTTCGATGCACCGAGCGCGTAACTCGCCTCCTCGAGTTCGAGAGGGACTGTGTCTATCGCGCCCTCTGCCGCACGCTCAATCACCGGCAGTATCAGGATTGTGAGCGCGATCGTTCCTGCGATCAGCGAAAATCCGCCTGTTACGAACTTCATGTAGTAGACAAGAAATAATAGCCCGAAGATGCCAAGAACAATAGAGGGCGTTCCTGCAAGCACATCGAGCAGGAATCCGAATGCACGCACAAGGATTCCGGGTTTTGCATACCTCTTGAGATACACCGCAGTTCCGACAGCAAGCGGTGTTGCGAGCGCGGTTGAGAGGAGCGAGAGCAGGAGTGTTCCCGCGATTGCGTTAGCGATCCCGCCGCCAAGACCCGGGACATTGGATTCGGGTGTTATCAGGAAGTAGAGACTGAGACTCGGGAGCGCTTCAAGCGTGATTCGTCCGAGGATTCCGATTAGTGCGAGGAGGGTGATCGCTGCTGCGATGTACGAGATCGCTTTGAAGATATTTCCTTCGAGTGTTCGTTCGTTCATGATCTGTGCTGTAGTGTGTAAAAACCGCTGGATTTAACCGCGGAGTGCGCAGAGGTTCGCAGAGCTTTTTTAATTGATCCTCCGCGTCCCTTCGCGTCCTCGGCTGTTTTATTTCTTGCTGCTGCCCTGTACAACACACTCGACGCGAGGCGGTCGTCACATTTGTTCATAATTTCCCCCGATCTTCCTTGCAGCAGCCACAAAGAGAATCTCCATCGCAAAGAGAACCGCTGCAATCCCGAAGAGCGCGCTCCTTGGCTCATCCATCGCACAGTAATAGCCGATGTCATTTAAGATCTTTGAGGTCATCGCATACCCGGTATCGAGCACCGATGACGGGATATGCTGGGAGTTTCCGAGTAGCATCACAATCGCCATTGTCTCGCCCATTGCACGCATCATCCCGAGGATCGTTGCTGCAAGGATGCCGCCTGATGCTGTTGGCACCACCACCCTCCGTATCGTCTCCCAGTGGGTTGCTCCGAGCGCAAACGATGCTTCCTTGTACTCGTTTGGTACTGCATGCATCGCATCCTCTGAGAGCGCGATTATCGTTGGGAGGATCATTACCGCAAGGATCGTTGATGCGAGAAGGACACCTGTTCCGCTGTTCGGGGATGGATCATGAAAAAACGGGATAAATCCGAGCGTGCCGCTTAAGAACGGGTCGATGCGATCCTGGAATATATTTTCGAGAACGAATAGCCCGAAGATGCCGTAGACGACAGATGGGATTCCGACAAGGAGTTCGACCATCGGGCGCATGACTTTCGCCACGCGGGAAGGCGCGAACTCGGAAAGGAATATCGCTGTAAATACGCTCACCGGAACTGCAAGCAGGAGGGTTACACCGGTCATCGCAAGCGTTCCGATGATAAAAATCCTGATGCCATAGACCTGCTCGGAATAACTCTATTTTGTTCCTGTGATAAAGCCCAAGCCCTCGCTCTCAAAGACCGGGAGCGCGGTATGAAAGATGAATGTGACGAAGAATATGGTGATTGCTGCGGTTGTGAGAACGCAGGTTAGAAGGAGCAGATGCGGTGCTTTTGACCGGAGTTCGTATAGGTTCATCTTCAAAAAAAATGGTTGATTTGTGCCTTGATCAGGCACAAACCTTATGGACCACTCACGCAAACTGGGTTATTGCGAAGTATCCGCACTCTTCGAAGTGGGTTGTTGCACCAGGGGACATCGCGAAGGTGATGAACGCCTGCTCCATCGAGTTTGGCTCGCCGTTTGTGATGTAGTTCAACGGGCGGGTCAGAGCGGTAACGTAGTTCTCACCGTCCTCATTCTTGAGTTCATCCTCGAGGTGATCTGCATCCACTTCTGCAGCAGGATACAGCTTACCATCATCCAAGATACCGAGTATCTGGATATCACTTGCACCGTCTGCAAATCCGAAGTCAACGAAGCCCAGTGAAGTTGCATCACCCTGTACTGCTGCAAGCACACCGGCATTGCCCGTGTGACCCGTTATGCCATCGTTAATGGTCTTGTTGTCAAGGAATTTCCTGAAGGTATCCTCAGTGCCTGATTCCTCTGCTCGGTCGTAGAGTGTGGATACACCGGATACGTTACCTGCTGCACCGGTTATTGCACTTGGGTCATTATCCTCATATGCAGTGTTAAGCTCTCCACTGTCGATATCGCCATCGCCTACTACAGTTACGCCCGTACCTGCAATCACAACAACTGCGCTGCCGCCGATCTTGTGCGTCACGATGTTCGGGTACTTCTCCAGTTCAGGATCCTTTGGGTTTCTGGATGCCGCGCCGATGTCAACGATGTCCAGTCCGACTGATGATATGCCTGCGCCTGATCCGCCGCCCTGCACTGTGATCTTGACGCCCTGATGTTCATCCATGTACGCTTCTGCGAGTAACTCTGATACCGGCTGCACGGTTGTGCTGCCCGCGATCAGAATTTCGGTCGAGGATGCTGATGCAAGCTCCCCGGTGTTCGATTGCTCGGATACATCTGATGAGAACGTTCCCATGATCGTTCCCACAGCCGCGGCACCTGTAATTGCCACGACGACGAGGACGAGCGTTGCCACGATAGGCGACACCGCACGAGTGTTCTCCCACATTCCTGCGAACAGGTTCTTGATTCTTGTTCCTATGTTCATATTCTTGTTCCTCCTTGGTTGTTCGTGTGTTTTGTTCTTGTGACAGAGTGAGCACTCACTCTATCAGTTTAGAGCGGGGCTTTTCCGGATCAGATCTCCGGGACTCCCCGGTTGCCTGCCAGATTACTCTGATGTGTGCTTGGAACTGCATCTATATGAACTTTGTACAATGGATATATTTATACATGAAATACCTATAGTCAACACTATAATCTATATAGATTGACGTACCTGTGGTTGCAAGTGAAAACGTGGCACCCGGTTGTGTTTGGTTGCCCCCTACCAGAGAATGAAGGCAAGGCTCAGGGGCAGGGAATTTATTAATTGTATCCATGGTAACAGAATCAGTTACTTCGGATGAACAAAGAAAAGGTCCGTCAAAGACGAAAAGCTACCTTCTATCATACCTGATAGTGCCTCTGACTGCCGGGACTAAAGGAGAATACACCGAGCACGAATTTATCATTGCAACGTTTTAACCCTGTCACCTTGCTTATTGGACGGCTCTAAACTATTACAAAGATTCCAATCTTCATGCAATCATATCACGCTCGTATCCTGATTACAACGATCATGCTCACGTCCCCGGCTGAACCGGAGGACCGCTCTCCCTCAGCAGCAAGAACGCCAGCAGAAACCCTGAAAGCGCAACCAGAATCGCGACCAATGTGAGCGAAGTATCCGCAATGGTTGACGCCACCTTGCCTGCAGTCCCAACAACCGGATCAAACCACTGCATACTCTCTTTGATCTGACGCGGGAGTCTGCCCGCTATGCCAGAGAGTTGTGGTGATGTGTGCAGCGTTGTTTGATTTGTTTGATTGCCATCTGACCTGTTCAGCAAAACCTGCTGCGATCTTTTGGACGCGGTTGGGTCATGGGTTGGTGTCGGTGTCGCTGTCGGTACCGCGGTCTTATCGATACCAGTCTCCTCTGACCGGTTATCCGGCGTTACCCAGCCACCTGACGATGGATCCCAGACCTGCACCACACAGGCACCCGACTCCCAGAACGATGAGCGGACGATGCCTTCATAGTAGTTTCGAGCACGGAACAAAACCTCCGCATACGGAAGATCCAGTTCATCGAACCGGTCAGGACGTATCAGATAGGACGCCTCAAGGGATTTTCCCGGCGGCAGAAGAACGCCTTCCATCGTCAGGATATGTGAATCGTTGACCGCGTGGACTTCAAGGTCCCACTCACTGAGCGGCAGGCTACCGCCAACGATCCCCTCCTCTGCGCTGCCCTCGGCATACCCGGCATCCGCGGGCACGGTGTCTGTTAGATTGATCCATGCGGCACGGTCACCATCGTTTCGCACGTTAAGTGTAACCCGGTATTCGTCACCACCATCTGATTCTGCGACCGATTTGGTCAGATTGATGTCGGGTCCGTGAACCGTGATCGAGACGCCGCTCGATCCCCATGAAAAATTCTTCCCGTGAAAATTCGCTTCGGCAGACGGCGAATCGAATTCATACGCGCCTGGCTCTGCCGGATAGAGTTTGTAGCGTATATGGTATGGGCAATCTTCGGATATGCATGTTGGAGAGCCTTTCTCATAAATCTCGGCGACCCTGAAGCCATCCGGGATAGTGGAATCTGTGATGTTGAGATCGTGAACAGGATAGAACCCGATGTTATAGATTGCAAGTTCCACAATGCTCCACTCACTCACGTTGTAGATCAGCGCTTCTGGCATACAGGAAACCACCTCGCGTAGACTGTACTGATTCGATCTCACAAGATTGCACCGGCTCATATCGATCTCGTCATAGCAGACCGATTTTATCATCAGGAGCTCCGGGTCGGTGCAGGAGAGGTTCAATGAGTTGTTTGCCTCATGCCGTCCGCCCTTGATGTCAACCCCCTCAGCAAGTGCGGATATACTGTAGTTAATCTCATACGGAGAGGTTGTTCCATCCCATGCTGGTGCAATAACCGTGAAATTGATCGATTCCTTGTCATTTTTCTCCATGCACCCAAAATTCTTGGATATGACCTGATCATGGAACTCCAAGCCATTGTAGCCCTTCAATTTTAGTTTTCCGATGTCCACTCGCAGTTTGACATTCTCTATCCATGCTTCACCCGTATTTCTAACATCGATCGTGATCGTCTTCTCTTTTTCAGGAAGATACTGGTCCGAGGATACGTGAAGCTCACCGAAATCCTCGGATGTCGCATCGATATCGATATCAAGCTCAGGAAGTCCTCTGCGATAAAATGTAAGGTGCGCTGACGGGGTTTTATGCGAGTCTGTGGTTATATCGGTCAGTTCCACCTTTATTTCGGAATCCCAGTCGAACCAACGGTCATCAGACCGCAGGTTGGTGTGCAGGATATTTTTCCGCACATCCCCATCCTTCTCAATCGATATGGCTGATACATTCAGACTGGAATCGAAATCGTCAGCCCGCAGGGTGTAAACTTCGTCATTTGCCTCAAGCTCGCACGTCCCGCCCCATGCGATGCTTGCGCTGCCGCTTCCCACCCATTCGACATCAGTGCCGAGATCATCGTTACGGCATTCGTTTGCTGCAGAGAGTGCTGGTGTCAACAGCAGAAGCAGAGAAAATAGTACGATGGAAGTGAGTCTCATCTTAATCTTCTGACATAAACAAGAAGTGTGAGCATCAAACATACGCAACCGATGATGGCGATTCCGCTAGCCACCAATGGGACTGGTTTCTTCTCCACAGAAAATTCCACTGGTATCCTGACAGACGCTCCGATGCCAAGACCTGTTGACGCACCCGGAAAACCTGTGATAAGAATGCTTCCCGAATGATTCCCTTCTTCAAAGTCAGATGGGATAGCCATCGTGACATTGATCAATCTGCTCTCCTTCGGATTTAATGTGAATTCGGAAGCAGATAGTTCGGTTATATTCTCGAATGCCTCTGTTGCAACAACGATCCTCTCAACCTCATCGCCTGTGTTGATGACGTAGAGACTCTTTGCTGATCCGTCACCTGCATCCAGAATCCCGTAATCGATTCTGTCCGGGGATGCGCCCACTCCTAATGCAGATGCTGTTTGTAGGGATGCAATAAGCGACAAAAAGGCTATTGTCAGCGTCAGGAAATCTTTTTTATTCATTATTAATGCCTCCTTCTTCACGAAAAATAAGAGGGGACCTAAATCCCCTCTGCCACGAATAGCACCGTTCCATCGTACTCGCCACCAGCCCATTCAGGAACCTCAAGCGATGCAGCGACATCCTCTGCGTGTTCGAAGTCGGTGATGTCAGCAGGTATCGCTTCAGAGAATCCGTCCACGGAACCGCCGTTCAGCCTGAGCGCCCCATCGTAGAAGCCGCTCTCATTTGCCCCGATCTCCGCTGTCACAACGACATCACGGGTGCCAGTGTTTACGATCCTGATCTGCAATGCATCCGAACTCAAGCCCGCTCCAACCATTCCGAAGTCAAGGGCAGTTGTCCCAACCGTGATTGAGATCGCCGGAATAACCTCTGTAGAAAGTTCGGTTGTGCTCGTATCACCAGCAGGCGCACCCTCCCGGAGCACGCACTCGTCCACGACCTCGCCCGAGTTGCTTATCGCCTTTAGGGAGACCTTGCCTCCATCGACGCTGATCATGCAGTAGTGTTTGGACGGATAGAAGGATTCGACGTCACCGGACCATGGTGTATCCTGCTGCGCATAAAACGGCGCACCAGCCCCGCCAGTAATGATCTGCCAGACCGGGTTTGTGAAATTCGGATTCGTTAATCCGTCGAGGTACACAGGCGTCTCGGAATCGACGCTCATCCTGTTGTAGTTGTGCTCGTCGCCAAATAATACTGCCACGACCTTGCCATTCTGGCTGATCGCCTCCCAGAGTTCATCCCTGCGCTCGATCACATGCAACCGATCAAGCGGGTTTCCATAGTAATCCTTGTTTTCAGAGGAATCTCCTCCATTATACCACTGTGCATCATGCAGATGCCCTCCGTTCGGGAATGCTGGCTCGTGCGCGAACATGAAGATGTGTTCGATCGTAGAATCGCTCTTCGCATCATCAAGTACGTCCCCAATCCACACAAGCTGGTTATCCATCACATAGCCCTCGAGGTTGCCTCCGAAGTCCTCAGGGTGGCTGCACCACCAGTAGTTCGTGTTGAATGCGATGACTCGTGTATTCCCGTAGTCAAAGTAGTAGACGTTCTCCTCGTAACTCGGAGCGGTTGTGTTTTCAGAATCCGGGGAATCACCAGCCGGATTCACAAACTCCTCTGCAAAGATCGTCTCAGCACTCTTATTACCACTACCGTCCTGCTTATCAAACTCGATGCCATAACTGCTTCCATCATCATAGACGTCCACCAGAGACTCGTGGTTGCCCATAACCTCGTAGATCGGGATATAGCATCCGACCTGCTCTGTGGCATCCTTCCATGCCTCAAGCTGCATGCGATAGTCGTCCATGCTTGTTGTGTAGCCATTGACGAGATCTCCGCTGAAAACGACGAAGTCTGCACCGCTCTGGTATGCATCGATTGAGAATCTGCTCAGCTTGTGGTAGTTGACACCAGCAAAGCTCCTCTCGCCGCCACCAACGCCAGCTCTTGAGTCTGACATTATCGCAAACTCAAACTTCGGGCTTGCCGGTTCGGTTGTGAAGCGGTATGTCTTGATGTCACCCGCACCATCGACGAGCACATCATACTCATATTCCGTACCCGCAGAGAGTCCGGTGATTGCTATCTCGTGGCTGGTACCAGACGCCCCATCGGTGTATGATCCACTGTTGATCTCAACTGCTGCGGCGGTGGGCACATCGGTCTTCCATGAGACAACCGCACTGTCCGTTGTCACAAGATCCACAAAAGGACCTTCGATTATGCACGGTACAAGATTGTAATCCCCATCGACCCTGAACCTGTCGTCATAAAATACTGATGACGCCTCTTCCGGGTTGTAGAGTTCGATTCTGTAGCAGATTACGCCCCCATCCTCGCCAAAGTTGCAGATGTCGTAACGCGCACCCTCAAACTTCCCGATGTTGATTGCGACGATGTGGGATGTGTTCCCAGTCGCACCCGCCAGGTCTTCTGTAGTCGATCTTCGATACTGCGGCACTTTTATCTCCTGCTCTGGCACGTAAAGCCCGTAGTATACCATCGCTCCCGGTGTTGCAAGCAACGTATCGAACTGTAGCGTTGCTTCCTTCGCACCGGCGTCGACCGTCACATCGACATCGCCCACCAGAAGATAATCAGGCGTAGCGTCCTTCTGCGGCAGTGCCGGGTACATGGGATCATGTCCCAGATTTCCGGCTTGAGCGAATACTGGCGATATGAGTATTGCTATCGCCAGAACTGCGATCAAGCCATTTTTCATGTCTGTTCTGTTCATAGTTGTCATTCCTCACTGGTTTATGCTGGTGATCGATCGCCGGATCAGGAGTTTGCAACATAGGAGGGCATCTCGATCACCATGACACTCGCGTGTGAGGATATGCTATATAAAATTTGCACAAATGATGTATTTAGAGGTGATTTACCTATAGTTGGCACCAGAATCTATATAGTTATCAAGCAATCTCCAGCAGCCACTTCCACAAGGGGCTGAACACGATCCATAAACTTGTCAATACCAATGAGAATTTGGTTGGAATGTTTTCGTTGGCAATGAAGAGTAATGCCCCCAACAGGCACCAACCACTCACGCCCGCACCCGGCTTCTGTACACCACATACACAGCCAGAAGGTACGCAAATAGTGCAACAAAGACAAACGGCATGACCGAATCGAAAATCCGGGATGGCGCATACCAGCAGGACGTGCAGAACGTATACAGCGACAGTATCGTTGCAACCAGCATACTGAAGATCGTTTTCATGGTTTAAACTCCCGCTCTGATTCTTGATAAACCTTGCACAAATAATCTATATAGAAGATCGTATCTGCCTGAGAATCTCGTACCCAAAGACTGCGATCGTGACCACAACAGAGATCAGCGAGAGCGCAAGCACCGCATTTGAGTAGTGTACGTTCAGGACATACCATGACAGCCCGCCAAGAACATGCGTGATACTCATCAGCAGGATGATGTAGACGCCGATGTGATATATCCCTGAATCCATAAGATATTTCAGCACGATATAGCCGGCAGCATAGTAAAAGAAGACCGTAAACACGAGATATGGGATTACGATGTTGTGTTCGATCGCATAAACAAGAGTCGGGCTGTATTCATACTTAAGAATCCTCTCGATGCTACCCGCAAGATAGAATGTGAGCGCATAATCGATGACAACCGCAGCAGAGAGAACGAGCGGAATCGCCCTATAGTTGCGATAGATCGATTGCAAGTTCTGCGATATTTGCTGCATAATCCCCGATCCGACTGAGACTGTCAAAGACGATTTCCGGCGAGGAAATGGCTGTGGTGGCAGCCATCGACTTTGATAACCGTTCCTTTGCCATATCATTTCCGGCCAGAACCTCATTCGCGAGAGACACGTCCGATTTCCTGAGTGATTCGATGCTGCTTGAAACGAGATTCTGCGAAACCTTAACAGATTCCCTGATGCTGAGTGCCGCATCCGGAGCACCAGTGTGGCTAAACGTATCAGCGATCTTGACCGCATGATCACCAATCCGCTCGAGGTTTCCTGCTGCCAACCGATAATAGAACGACTCGATGAGGCTCAGTTCATCAATTTTTAATATCCTGCCCAGGTTCAACCGATTGATGAACTGCTTTGAGACCAGCAGATACATCTGATCGACCTCATCATCCCTCGAAATGACTTCTCTTAAGTATTCGCCGTCTTCCGTCCTCAAATAATTGATAACGCCATCGAGCATCAGAACTACAAGCGATGATACCCGTTTAAGTCCGGTTCCTATCGTAAATTCCCCGGTAGCAAGGAGATCCTGGATCACGATCCTTGTATCGATCTCTTCGACCACCTCAACCCCGATCAAATTCTGGCATGTGTTCTTTACCGTCTTTTTCACCTCTTTTGGGATATGGTTCGCATGAATCTCGATAGACTGGTATCCCATCACATACGCGCCTATGACGTCCCGCGTGATCGCATCCATGCTCTTAACGGCTCTGCCATCGACGCTTGCGTTATCGAGTTTCAATCGTTTCATACGAGGATCCGGCTCGTGTGCGGGCGGTATGATCACCAGTGATCCATCACCCTGATATGAGACCTTGACCAGCGATCCGGCAACCAGTCCTGAATCGATAGCCCATTTCTTTGGCAGTGTGACGATGTATGTCGACTTTCCAGTCACCTGCACCTTTCTTGTCTCCATAACAAACCTCAGTTCAACTTCACCCTGTCACCTGTTGCCATGTACACCACGCTTTCGCAGATATTGCTGGCATGATCCCCGATCTGCTCAAGATACTGTGCCACAGACGTCAGATGTGCTGCGTTCTCGATCTTTCCTGGATTCTCAACCATAAATGTAATCAACACCCGCCTGAGCTGGTCAAACAACGCATCGATCTCATCATCACGCTTCGAGATCTCGTAAGCCAAATCGGAGTTCGACTCACCAAATGCAAGCAGTGCGTCGTCCAGCATCTCGCATGTTATATGCGCCATTATGGGAATGTTGATCAGAGGCTTGATGTGTTTCTCATCGTTGGTCGCGATTGCAATCCTTGCAATATCCACAGCAAGGTCACTTATCCGCTCGATATCGAGATTGACTTTGATCAGAGCCTCGATCATTCGCAGATCCCAAGCCACTGGCTGCTTCAGTGCTGGAAGCCGCATGCAGAGGGTCTCAATCTCTGCAGAAAGATCGTTAATCCTTGCATCGCCTTTTATTACAGCCTCTGCCTGTTCAATATCATGATCCTGCAGTGCCTTAATCGAGCCTTTGATCGCTGCATTTGCCAGTTCGCCGAGTTTCATAACCCTCTGCTGTACCACTGCAACTTCCTTATGGTATTGTTCTCGAACCATCATATCCCTCCTTAGTTCCTTATCCAAATCTGCCTGTGATGTAATCCTCTGTACTCTTCTTCTCCGGATTTTCAAAGATCTGCTTCGTCTTTCCAAGCTCGATCATCTCGCCGAGCAGGAAGAACGCCGTGTAATCAGATACTCTCGCAGCCTGCTCTCATGTTGTGTGTCACGATGACGATCGTGTAGTCGCGTTTTAACTCGCCGATCAGGTCCTCGATTCTGGCAGTCGATATCGGATCAAGCGCGCTGCACGGCTCATCAAAGAGTATCACGTCAGGCTTTACTGCAAGCGTTCGTGCGATGCAGAGCAGCTAGCTGCTGCCCGCCACTCAGATCGAGTGCGGATCTGTCCAGAATACCGCTCACCTCGTCCCAGAGCGCAGCAGCCCTGATGCTCGCCTCGACTGTGCCGTCCAGTTCATCTCCACCACATATGCCGTGAATGCGAGGACCATAAGCGATGTTCTCATAGATCGACATCGGAAAGGGGTTTGGCTTCTGAAAGACCATCCCGATGCTCTTACGCAGCGCTACCACGTCCACATCACGGTCGTAGATGTTCCTGCCGCCAAAGAGCAGTTCGCCAGTGACACGACAGTTCTTTATCAGGTCGTTCATCCGGTTGATACACCTGATGAATGTGGATTTGCCGCATCCGGACGGACCGATCATAGCGGTGACCTTATTCTCTGGTATCGCAATCGTTACGTTCTTTAATGCCTGCATCTCACCATACCAGAGGTTTAAGTCACGGCTTTCGATTTTGATATCCTCGTTCATCTATTCCGAAATCAAGCGACCAGTTCCTGCTCTCCTGTTGGAAGCACCCTGTAAATCCACAAAAGCTCGTCGTCAATCTCGATTAAGTTGTAGCACTGGGTCGTCCTCGCCTTGATCTTGTTTGAACATGCTGTTCCAGCATTTACCACAA
>DAOVGO010000162.1 GCA_030672345.1 Methanosarcinales archaeon
TCGACCGGGTTGGGTGGTCGGTTCAGTCGTTTCGTGATGGTTTCAAGGTCGGTTGGTGGTAGCAGGGACATGGTGATTTACCTAACCTCTGTTCGGATAAATGTGATTTGGTTCGGGATTCAAGCGGGCATACTCATGATCGTGTGATCACGCTCATCTTTGAAAGATGAGGATAAGTCTCGGTTTATAGAACGCTACCGAAAAAAACTGCCTGCAATCTCCCGAAAGGCTTTTTGAGAAACCGCAACCGCATGGGTGGCAACCCTCTAATAGATAAAGATTCAAATAACTATGGTATGTCAGGATTCCTCCCGCTCTTCATCGACCTCCATGATCGGAAGGTGGTGATCATCGGCGGCGGGTCGGTTGGCGAACGCAAAGCGACACTATTTGGCAGATATGCCAGAACGGTCGTTGTGAGTCTTGAGTTCACCGAAAAACTGCTGAAATCGAAGGAAATCGAGCGGATAACCATGGAGATGAAACTCGGTGATGAGGAGTTTGTCGATCTGATAAAGGACGCATTCATGGTGATACCGGCGACAGACGACCTCGCCTACAACGAGCATCTTGCAGAGATCGCGGGCTTGCTCGGGGTGCTGGTCAATCGGGTGAATGATGATCTCGGCGACGTGATCATCCCGTCGGTGATCGCCCGCGGCGATGTCACGATCGGCATATCGACGCTTGGCAGCAGCCCCGCGCTGTCACGGTACAGCAGGAGGCGGATCGAAGAGGTGATCACACCCGAATATGGCGAGATGGTAAGATTGCAGAGTGAGGTGCGCAAGCTTCTGAAAGAGAAGGTTCCTGATCAGAAGATGCGGCAGCAGATCCTGTGGCAGATTCTTGGGGACGAGATGGTCTGGGAACATCTCAAAACGTCATATAACAGGGCTTATGAAGCGGCGTTGAGACACTTGCGTGACAAAGAGGTGCTATAATGGAGTTTTTGGGAATCGATCTGGTGATATGGATAGGAATTGTGGTTGCGTCTGGTATGGCGCTTCTGATTATATGGAAGATCGCACAGTGGAAGGGCAAATTCGACCAGTGGAGACGGAAGGTCGATGAGCGGCTCGACGAGATTGCGACGCAGGGTGCGGGACGTGGTGCGGCTCATGATGCCGCGGCATATAATACGATGGCTCCAGACACGACCCCAGCTCCAATTCCACCTCCAACTTTAGCCGCAACACCAACCACAACTCCAGCGCCGACGCTGACTCCAACACCAACCATGGCACCAGATCCGGATCCGGCTTCGATGCCGGTGCAGGCGCAGGGTTCACAGGATCGTTTAATCTCCGAACAGCCGGAGACAAGACCCCTGCTCGAAGATATCGATGCAAAGACCGTTATGCAGATGGAATCAGCGCTGCTGGACGCGCTCTCCGGAAGAAAGGATGAAGCAATAGAACAACTGGAGGCGGCAGGCAGGGCGATCGGGATCCACACCCGGGACGACATGGCAATGGCGCATCACAATCTTGGAAATCTGTTGTATCGTTCAAAACAATTCGATGAAGCTGAGAAAGAGTACTGTGAGGCGATAAAATGCAAACCTGATCTTGCCAGGGCACACGCCAATCTCGGTTTTCTGTATCAACGGCTCGGGCGCCGGGAAGAGTCCCTGCAGGAGTTTAAAGCGGCGCTGGAATTAAAAGATCAACTCCCTGATGGGGGCGAACGAATCACGCAGATCGTAGAGGACCTCTCAGAAGGAAACTGATTATATATGCTCTTCCAGCTTCTGTTTGATATGAGCCTTTGGAAGAGCGCCGACGATCTGTCCGGATAGCTCGCTATTCTTAAATACCAGCATCGTTGGTATCGCGCTGATCTGATATTTCGTGGCAACGCCCATATTCTCATCGATATTCAGTTTGCCGAATGTCACCTTGCCTGCATACTCCTTTGCAAGCTCCTCGATGATCGGCGCAATCATCTTACATGGTCCGCACCACTCAGCCCAGCAATCGACCACAACGAGCGGGTGATTGTGCACAGTCTCGCCAAGATTTCCATCATTCAGTATCAATACTTCGCCTGATGTCATTTTCTGTAATCGCTCCATCTTTCTCTTTCGAATTGCTTCCAATTCGTCCATGATTTAGCATTCAAGCACAGCATCATATAAATCCTCGCATAGCTACTCGCCTGCCTTGATCCGCGCCCCTATCTCTGCACGGAGTCTCGCAAGATCCCGCTCCCGCAGGCTGATCAACTGTTTGATGCTGTCCATCGTATTTTTCGCAGATCCGTCCGTTTCGAGCCTTCTTTTCGTGAAGGTCTGGATCAGCGAGGTGCTTAATCTCTTGTATGTGCCTACCTGCTGATCAAGTTCGATGTATCTGTCGATCGTCGCCTGATCGACGCCAGCGCTCTTTGCAGCATCGGTAAACTCCTTAAGTTCCCTTGAACAGGATGCGATATTCTCTATCGCCGAAATTAATCCGCCTTTTGTGACCGGTTTGACAAGATACTCGGCTATATATGGTGCTTTTTTCTGCACAACCTCTGCAGTCAGTTGTTTCGCGGTGAGAATAACGACAGAAACCGATTTGAATCGCTCGTTCTGCCGTATTCTGTCCAGCACCTCCCAGCCATCGACATCAGGCATGATAAGGTCCAGCAGAATCAGGTCGGGTATCTCGTGCTCCAGCTTTTCAAGACATTGGCTGCCGCCGTATGCCGTTATAATATCATACCCCTGCGACTCAAGCATCAGTGAGAGCAGATCCACGACATCGGGCTCATCGTCCACTACCATTATTTTTATGAAAACTCCTCCATGTTAGCCCCATTGTACTATGTTATGGATGTCGATTGTATTAAACATTGTCGATTGTGGCATCCCCCGCTATACGTCACTATTAAATATCAGTAACCTGAATACCCATTGTACAATCGTAGGAACTGGTGGTACCTTGCCTTATACAATCGAATACATACACGCGAGAGAGATACTGGATTCTCGTGGAAATCCAACTATCGAGGTTGACCTGGGCACTCCAAGCGGTTTTGGGCGTGCTGGTGTACCTTCCGGTGCATCAACGGGCACGAACGAGGCGCTCGAACTCCGAGATGGCGACGATACGAGATATCATGGAAAGGGCGTTTTAAAGGCTGCCCAAAACGTAAATACCGCGCTCCGGAACGAGATCGTTGGCATGGATGTGCGGGACCAGCGTTACATCGATCAGGCGATGATCGATCTTGATGGCACGCCAAACAAATCAAAGCTTGGCGCGAATGCCATACTCGGTGTTTCGATAGCGGCTGCAAAGGCTGCCGCGGATTCGGCAGACCTGCCACTTTATGTGTATCTTGGCGGCACCAATGCACACACGCTGCCGTGCCCGACCATGAATGTGCTGAATGGAGGCGAACACGCAGGAAACGATCTTGCAATCCAGGAGTTCATGATCCAGCCGAAGGGCGCGCCCTCGTGCACAGAGGCGATACGGATCGGTGCGGAGGTTTATCACGAGTTAAAGAAGATCCTGACCCGGAGGTATGGAGCTGTTGCGGGCAACGTCGGTGACGAGGGCGGATACGCGCCGCCGATGGATCATACCAACCAGGCGCTTGATGCTATCGTTTCAGCCATTGAGGAGGCTGGCTACACCACATCAGAGGTCACGCTCGGAGTCGATGCCGCTGCATCCGAGTTCTTCGAGGGTGGGAAGTACCACATCGACGGCACAGAACTCGACAGTGGCGAGATGATAGAGTATTATCTCGATCTCATAAAGACATATCCGATCATCCTTGTCGAGGATCCGTTCCATGAGGAAGCCTTTGACGATTTTGCCACATTAACGTCGTCAACAGACGTAATCGTCATCGGCGACGATCTCTTTGTGACCAATATCCAGCGTTTGCAGCGTGGAATTGAGATGGGAGCGGCAAACGCGCTGCTGCTCAAGTTGAACCAGATTGGAACGGTGTCAGAATCGCTCGATGCTGCAAATCTGGCGCACAGAAACGGGTACCGGGTGGTGGTGAGCCATCGGTCTGCCGAGACCTGCGATTCCATGATAGCCGATGTTGCGGTTGCGATCGGAGCCGACCTCCTGAAAACAGGCGCACCTGCCAGGTCCGAGCGTACGACCAAGTACAACCGGCTCATCCAGATCGAGGAGGAACTGGACGGCGTGGCGCGATTTGTTCATCTGTGAGACGAGCCCGCAAAGAAAACATATATATACCATAAGTTGTAGATTAACATAATCATGTGGTGGTGTGTATGAGTTCATTTCGATCAAAAATCAAAAGAAGGTTGGAGCGATATATTGAGCTGGACCCTGACGGAATCAGATATACCGTCATGACAACCATACTCAAGATCAGAAAAGTGACTGTGGACTCCCTGTACGATATTCTCTCCAAGAGATTCAAGGTTACCCACAAAAAAGTCGCTTCGATGGTTGGATATATCCATTCCAAACTGGGCATCCTGCATGCGCATAAACAGTCCTATAAGACGCCGATCGTCTATACGCTGCGCGATGAGTACATCGATCTCGTAAAAGCGGTACTGAACCGATCGGCAAAGCAACCGGCTGTGGCATGACACTGGTGAAGGATGCTCCCCGCACCTCAACCAGTCTCATCGTCCGCTCGGATGCAAACGCACGGATCACTGCGTCTCAGGACCCATTTTATGAGTTGATGCGGCGGCTGTTCCAGAACGAGAGCAGTGCGATACGTGGGCAGAGATTCATCATGCTGATTCTTGAGCGTGAGGCATCCGGAAATCCGATACGTACAGAGGACTGGCGACAACTGCTGGACGAGTTTGAGATTAGCATATCATCGTTCTACGCCATGCGAAATAAACTGCTCGGCGCAGGGATGATCACCAACAAGAAGGGCGTATATCGGGTATCAGGGCAGTTTGGCAAGGATCTGGTCGATATGGCGAAATGGTGGTGGGTTGCGGTGTTGAAGAGGGATCTGGACAGTCTGTGAGGGAGTTTGTGGCAAGCATGCAAAGGTGCCGATTCCCTGATTCCAGACCCGGCACGTCAAACGATTATCTTCTGTCCTTCCGGTTCTTGCTCATGAACTACCGACAGTCCCATCACTTCGCGATCCACCTCTGTGAGCTCAACGCTGCTGTAGTTGATTATGGGACTTTTGTATAACCAAACGCACGATCGAAAATCGCGCCTGCCACCACATCTTTCGCACCGCTGACATGGGAGATCTCGTTATTTTTGCTGATGATCCACACCTCTCCTTCATCACCGCCCATGCTCTCCGCGGTATTCGCGACGATCATAGCAAGCCCATATCGACCCATCGCGTCCTTCGCACGCCTGATCAGCACGTCGCCCCCGGCAGTCTCCAGCTTGAACCCGACGACCACAAGATCTGGATGCGCACCCCGTACCGCCTCAAGCAACTTTCCTGTCGGGCGCAGGGTAAGTGTCAGTTGACCGCCCGATCGTATCTTACCTGCAGACTGATCGGGCGTGTAATCAGAGATCGCAGCAGCACTGATCAGCAGGTCATACCCTTCATCGGTCCCAAGCTCGGCAAGCACAGCATCGGTCATCTCTCCTGCCGTCTCTGCATAGATCTCTCTGATGCCTGCAAAACCGATGTCCCCCTGATGCACGATCGTCACATCTGCGCCGCGCCTGAAAGCCTCATAAGCAAGCGCAATTCCCATCTTCCCTGATGCCCTGCTCGTAATTATACGCACAGGATCAATCGGCTCTGCGGTTGCCCCGCTGGTGATCAACACCCTCCTACCGGCAAGCGATGAGCCGCAAAGCGCCCGCTCTGCCCATCGCACAATATCCCCGGTCTTCGCGATCTTTGCTTTCCCTTCCTCGATCACAGGATCGATGATCATGACTCCATGACTCCTCAGCACGTCGATGTTCCCGCGCACGAGCGGGTTGTACATGCTCTCGTGCATGGCGGGCGCGATTGCGACTGGAAGCCCTGCGCCTATCGCAGTCGTCGCAAAGATCGAGACGAGCGTATCAGGGATGGCGTGTGCGATCTTTCCGATGGTGCTTGCAGTGCACGGCGCAATCAGCAGCAGATCAGCAGCGCTATCGCCCATACCAACGCTATCGCCCTCGCCACCGCAACACTCTACCCACGAGACCCTGCCAGTCCACTGCGTGATCGGACGCCGCCCTGTTGCGCATTCGATCGCGTCCGGGTGGATGATCCGCTGCGCAGATTCGGACATCACCGCCTGCACCACAGCACCGCGGCGGATCAGTTCATGCGCCAGTTCGATGGTCCGCACAGCCGCGATGCTGCCGGTGATGCCGAGCACGACCGTTCTGCCTGCAAGCGTCTCAGGCAGAGCGCCGCCACCTGCCGTTCTTTCCACCGGTTTGACTTGTTCTGTCCGTTTCATAAACAACATTCAGGTATTACTGCTATCGTAATTAATCATTCTCACTGTGGTTCCGGAGATGCCCCGCAATGTTGGAAGGATTGGCGGATCACCTGTGGACATGGTACGAATTTTTCTATCTCCAATTAACTATCGTGGATTAGGACATCACCAATCATTCATTGTGAATTCCCTTATGTCGCTGTCAGAATCGTCTGTTGATCCGCTTGCCCCCGAGCACATACAGAGAGAAGCGTCCTGATCTTCTCTGAATCGATCCGATCTTGCAGAACCGCGAAAATGCATTCCTGATCCCCTAAAAGGATCCCGCGTGTAATCGAGAGCTCAGGCAGACCCTGCAGACCTGATAGTCTGTCGGCATGGGGCGGGACTGCGGCAGCATCTGCTATTCCATTTCGCACGGCATCGATGCTGGCAGTGACGCCTGCATGGATCGCCCGCACACGAAACGGCAGCATCCTGGCAAGCATGTCCACGGCATCAGGCGGCGTGCCAACGAGCACGAAATCAGATGTAGACTGCTCACCGAATAGCACGACCTCGACCTGGTCCCCTGCTTCCATGATCTCAACATCCGGAAGAATCTCGATGAAACCGTCAGCCGATGCAAGCGTGGTGATTGCACCAGAACCCCGCTGTACCGGAAACGCACAATCACCCACCAGCGCGACCGGCAGGAGCTGGTGCCGCCCGGCAGACTGGACGCGTGTTCCAAGCACAGCCTGACTGCGCTTCACTACGGTCTCATAGCCAAGAACGTCGCGTATTCTCGGCGCCACCAGATAATGAAACATGCTTAGCGCAGATGTCGGAAATCCAGGTAATCCTATAACTGGCTTTTCCATTTTTGCTATTATCATCGGCTTTCCCGGCTTGATATTGATTCCATGTGCAAGAATCTCGCCATGCTCCTCCAGGATATGGGGCATGATATCCCCTGACCCGGCAGACGTGCTGCCTGATGTAAGAACCAGATCACATGTTGAAATCGCT
>DAOVGO010000152.1 GCA_030672345.1 Methanosarcinales archaeon
ATCTGTTGGAGGATGAGATTGTGTCCGGCGTGACTGGTGGTGGATTGATTGAGTTATCGAACAAATCCAAAAAGACGTGCAGTTTACTTTGCCGTAATTAGTTGATACTAATATATACAAAAACTAGAATGCTAAATGCACCGATCCTTGTGATCATAAACCCCCATTTTTCGTGTTTTAGGACTGTATTGTTCACCACAACGCGAGATGTCAGAGAGCCTTCTTGCAAGCCCGCGTGGCAGCGGATCTTCCCCCAGTCGCAGTATAGATCCCTTTATCCGCTCAAAGGATCTGTCAGGAATGCGGGACAGTTCCTTCTGGGCATGCCGCAGGATAAATGAGTCTGAACTATGCACATTTGTCAAAGCGCTCTGTCTTGTGTGGCCCGAACTTGCAGAGGCGGGTCGCGGAGTGGTGAGACTGTCAGTCGAATAATATTGTCCCAAAGCCGGTATCAACGATACAATTTTGTGCTCGTATATTCTCTCGCTATCTTCATTACCTACCATGCGCATACCTTGATACCGATGGATGAGGATACCAAGAACACCGAAACGACCGGGATAACAGAGGCAGCCGAGATAGCCGAGAGAGAACAGTTCGAGCAGCATTACAGGCAGTGGATCACTCTGGTGGCATCTGACATCGCACTGCCGATGAGGAACGCCGAACGGTCGGTGATAGAGGCGGTGCTTGATCGATGCGAGCAATATCAAAAAGACCCTCCATCGATGTATACCGCCATTCCTGATGATCTGCGCGCCAGGCTGGAGAGACTGGTCGGAAGCTACCGGATGCAGGGCATTCTGCTGCTATCGACAGAGATGGTCTCTTTTTCGCCATCGATCTTTATGCAGCGCCAGAATATCCTTGATTATGCCATTGCGATGAACAGACGCTTCTTCTTTAGGATATACTGGTTTCCGATCATCGTGATCAATCAGGCGTTCATCGAGCAGGCTGACGAGCGGATGCTCCATTTCCTGTTCGAGCACGAACTGATCCAGAACGAGATGTATACTGAGCATGTGACTGCACATGGCTACCATCCCCTCAGCTTCGATGAGAAGCGCGTAATCAACGGGCAGGCGTTGCAGCAGGCGATTGAGCGGTCAGGGATCACACAGGAGGAGCATATCAGGGAACACGAACTGATGCAGGAGATCTCGATGTCTGCGCCGCCAGTGCCAAAAGCCTTTGCAGAGACCGCTCTCTTTGAATATCTCGACAGGCACTGGGAAGAGATAAAAGATCTCGGCGTCAAAGGAGAAACAGAGTCGGAGGCAGAGTTTGAGGCGATGGTTGCGCAGGAACACGGCTGGATCGACTTTTCGCATGAGATATACGGGCTGTTTCTCACAGAGTTGAAGCGGAAACTGGATGTCACGTATCATGAGTACGGGTATGTGTGACATTGCAGAACAATGGTACAAGTAGAAACTCTTCTGCCATACCCCTCTCGCAAGCGTTTACCCAAATCTGGGCGCGATTCGCAGGTAGGATTGCTCCGAATGGAAAGGAGCAGTCCGACAAAGGCAATCTGCGATGTGGCTTCCTGTCACAAGATCAGGGTGGGGCTCTCTCACGCTTCCATGCGCTTCGGGTGTTCGAATCCCGTAAAACATTCCCAAGAGCGGGGGCGGCAACACCGCGTAATATGACGGGGTCCCCCCTCGATGAAAAATTTTAAATGTTATGCCCGGATATTAAGCCTAACAGAAAGGAGGTGAACAGGATGGTAGAAATACCGGAACTGAGCAAGGATGAGATCCAGAAGATAGCTTCAGAGATGTTTGTTGGACTTACGGCAGGAACCGGGGCTTTTATCCGGCAAAAATTCGGACCAGACGTAGAAGACGAACTCGGGACAATGGCAGCGCAGGGCTGCGCCATGAACCTTAAATCGATGGGCGCGGACACTCCGCTGAAATACGCGCTCCACTATGCGACGGTGAGTAAGAACCTGCATGGCAGCGATGTTGAAGTAGAAGGTGATGAAAAGAGCGCCATTCTCAATATGAAGATGTATGCTACGCTAAAAGTGGCTATAGAACTTGGAGGGATGGGAATGCCGGTATCTGGAGAAGATTACTGTCATGGCTGTATAGACGGGTATCACAAAAAAGTAGCAGGGAACCTCGGGCTGAGTCTTGATGCGACGTTTACGGAGAACGGATGCAGGATGACGATAAGAACGTGATCCGGGAGCCGCCCAAAGCCGGCTGGAGTCGCCATCGCCCCCTTTGCGCATAACAGGGTATATACCGCTCACTTATGTCAGATATAAACATCCCGAAATACTACGACAGCCTCGCATCCGACTACGACACGAGATTTTCGAACCCGCAACTGGATTACATGCGGACCGCAGAGAACTCGGTCTTATCTGAGAATCTGGCGGATTTCAAAGGGATCATCCTTGATGTCGGCTGCGGAACCGGAGAACAGACACTATCTCTGGCAAAAGATGGTTTTAATGTGATAGGGCTTGACATCTCTCAGGAGATGATCCGCGCCGCAAAGAAGAAGGCAGAAGATGCGGGTCTATCGATACCGTTTATCCTCGCAAGTGCGGATGCGCTCCCGTTCAAGAAAGACTGCATCTCGATGCTGACCTCGATGTTCGGGGCGTATAGCCACATCCCTGAGTTTGACCGCGCGTTTTCTGAGATGCACCGGGTGCTTGCGGATGGCGGCAGAGCGATATTCACGATCGTCAATCGGTGGAATCTCAACTGGTGGCTCAGGCACACATTCATTGGAAACCGTGATTGGGTGAAACACGCTCTCAAAAACAGGGATTTCGTGAGTGACGGACTCTGGACATATTATTTTTCGAGAGGAGAACTTACGAAGAAGATGCGGGGTGCAGGGTTTCAGAGGGCGCGCGTTGGCAGCATCATGATCTTCCTGTACCCGCATCTGCACCGCATCGAAAAGAAAGCATCGCTGTACCAGCGGATCTCAGGCAGGATCGAGAACCTCGTGCGCTGGGACTTCCCTTTCAACAGCATCGGCTATTATCTGCTTGCCGTCTGCACGAAATAACCTATTTTCAGGCTACCCACAGGATGCGCAAGAGCGGATAGACCGGGACGCCCTCGATCGTATCCTGCCCGAGTTTATCGACGAGCACGGTAATCGCAGTCGGTTTCGCGCCCGCACTGGTAAGCTGTTTGACGGTCTCCACAAGCGTCTGTCCGGTAGTGATCACGTCGTCAATGATCATGCATTTCGCACCCTTGACATCTGCGAAGGACTGGCTGAAGATGCCGACCGCATCAGCGTTTTCCGTACCCATCAGTTGCTTGTTCGGGTGGAATATCGCAAGTCTGGCATCAAGTTCGTTTGCCACGATGCTTGCCAGCGGTATACCGCTGACCGCTATGCCGACCACCACATCGGTGTCCTGGAAAGTGCCGATGTTGTCGAGGACCATATCCACCATCGCATCCGAGACGCACCGCATCCGGTACGAACTCTCACCGATGTTTCCCCAGTCGATAGACAAGTCCTTCGGTGCGCGAACACCCTCTTTCTTGCTGGCGTGTGTCAGAAGCCAGACGATCGTCTCCCGCGATATGTTGAGTTCGTCAGCGATCTGTCCGTCAAGCATACCGTTCGCTTTCATTTCAGTTACTCGTTTGGTCAAGATGTTGATCTCTTTCATGTTCACCACCCTTGTGCATAGACGGGCTCGCCGCGATTCGAACACGAGTCATTGGGTCCGAAGCCCAATAGGATATCCGCTACCCTACGAGCCCATGCTATATAATTGATCGTGTCGTAGTGTACTGTAAAACTATCGGCTATTCTCGTTGCCGTGGCGCATCAACATTCTTAAGTCAGG
>DAOVGO010000004.1 GCA_030672345.1 Methanosarcinales archaeon
AAAGATGCTGCTCGATGGAACGTTGCTCGAATCCCAAAACCAAGCCGGAACGTACACCGTAACAACAAATTCCCTCTCGGTGGGTGAGCACACAATCAGGGTCGAGGCAACCGATTCAAAATCAAACAGAGGCTTCGAAGAACTCCCGATAACAGTCGAGCGAACCGGACCAAGCGTGTATTTTGGAACCACAAGAACCATGATCGAGAAAGGCGAGGACGCCATCTTCATGCTATCCGCGGTCAACCCGATCGGGAATCCCCCGATGACAATCCAGTTGATCTTAAAGCCGCCAACTGGCGTCTCGGTTACCAGCAGTTCATTCGCGAAAGCCGGATCCGGAATCTACACCTGCACCCATGCAATCGAATCCGGTGACAATGTGCGCTCAATCGAGGTGCGCCTCACAGGCAACGAGGTCGGAACGCATGAGATTGAAAGCGAGGTGTATTACCAGTTCGAGGGCAGCCCGAAGTCCCCGACACGGTACGAGACGCTCATGTTGGTTGTTGATGATCCTGATTCGGCACCACCTACGCCGACGCCAAAACCGTCGCCCGGATTTGCGGCGGTGATTGCGATCACCGGATTATTGGCGGCATATCTAAGGAGGAGGAGAATATGAGACGAATTGAATTTCACAATAGAGTTGAGGAGATGGAAGAGATAACGAGACTGCTTGACACAGAGCCAACGTTAATCACCTTCATCTACGGACCGATAAATAGCGGCAAGACCGAACTTATCAATAATCTGATAAAAAACCTACCCAAAAGTCAGAAAGTGTTTTACATAAATCTGAGGGGGCGGTTCATCAGCAACTACGACGAATTCATAAAATTTCTCTTTGACGTAGAACACGTTGAAAGATATGAACGAATAAAAGAGTTTCTCAAACCTGTAGTGAACGTTTTGCCAGAGAGCTACTCCGGAATTCCAATACCAAAGGACGTGTTTCTAAAGTTATTCAAGGAAAAAGAGGTGGAAGATGCCTTTGTTTACATAGAAACCGTTCTTAGGGCTTTTTACAAAAATGGTTACCCTCCAGTGCTTGTGATCGACGAGTTGCAGGTGATAGGTGACCTGAAAGTAGATGATTTGCTGATTTACAAACTCTTTAACTTTTTTATCCGATTAACAAAGGAATTGCACTTAGCGCATGTATTTACGATCTCGTCAGATTCGCTATTCATTGAGGAGGTTCATAGCGAGGCGATGCTCGAGGGGAGGTGCAGGTATCTGCTGGTGGATGATTTTGATCGGGAGACGACAGCCGCGTTTCTGGAGAAGTACGGTTTTACTGCTGATGAGAAGGCTGTTGCGTGGGAATACTGTGGCGGCAAGCCGATATGCCTGGTTGAGCTTGTGAATACGGAAAAAAACCGAAAAGGAAAGGCAGAAGAGATGCTCAAGATAAGAAAGGGGCAGATAGAAGAGATTGTGTATTCGCTTGAAGCGAGGGATAAAGAAATGTTTGACGCGGCAATGAGACTGCTTTCAGAATTTATCGGGAAGGAGAAGGTTAGATACAAATATATCAGCGACGAAATCAAGTTTCTGGTCGGGAAAAACATTATTTTTGCGGATTCTGTGGATAAGGAACTGAAACCGCAGTCGAGGCTGAATCTGCTTGCGATACGAGAGGTGATGAAAAATGCATAGGATAGGGGTGGTTGTTGGGATCTTGTTTGTGATCGCATCTGCGGGGCGGTCCGGAGGCATGCAGGCGCGGGGGAGGCTGGGGGGTTGTACCGGTACCGCACCTCCACAGTATAACTCATGGGTTTTCGGCTCCGGGCACCGATGCCTTGCCTCTGATCAATCCTGCAGACTGTACGAGAACCCGCACTCAGGACAGAAGTACATGGTGATCTCTGCCCCCTTCTTGCTCTTCTTGATGGTGGTCTCCATCCATGTGCCGCAGATCGTGCATTTGTGATCACAAAGCGTGCGGTTTCTTTGTGCGCCTGCGACTTCAGCCACGATCTACACCCCACCCCTGACAGACGATAGCCCTTTGATCAGCCCGAAACACCCGGTAAGCATCATATCGCCGTACGGCGCGGCAAAGATGACATCGTGCCTGCTCTGCTCCGCGATGTGGCGGTTCGGTCCGGTAACGATGACCTGCGGCAGCTCGCCCGGGGCGTCCCTGATATGGCATCCGTGCCCGCCGCTCTCAAAAATCTCCTCGAACGTCAGTGTTCCTGCTGCGAGTTTTTCCACATACATATCGAGCGTCTCGATGGTTATCTGTCTGGTATGGTGCTCGAATATGCCTGTGATGTGGTTATCCATCAATATCGCGCAGAGCGTGTGCCCGTTTCCGATATTCAGCACGATCATTGGCTTTCTTGGGTCTTCTGCGGCGCCTGCCGCCCCGAATACCGCTGCAGGTCCGGTATCCATCACAACCACATCAGCGGCGTCAACAGCACTGACATCATCAACAGCATCAGCACCGCCTACACCTGCAAGCGACAGCGACCGCGCGACCGCACTCATGCGCGTGAGATACGCAGGAACCGTTCCTGGTGTGTAGACGAACGATCGCAGACCGCCTCCACCGTCTATCACTTTCCTTAGATGCTCGAACCTGAATATGCGGTTGCTGCCCATGCTTTCGCCATGATCCTGCACGGCAACCGCAAACGTCTCCGGCATATCCACGCCGAACAATCCGAGCATTCGTTTGATTGCAGGCAGATCGATGTCCCCGGTCTCGATGCGAACCGCATCGGTCTCATATTCTGTGTTCTGCGGCACGGTGGTCACGCCGAGACGGCGCACACGATCGAGATCATCATAAATCGTCTTTGCAGCCGTTTCTGTTGAATAAACCTGCAACCCGGATTTCAGATGCTCTTTTACGGCGCGGACGCAGGCGCCACCGCCCATCACATCCCCGGTCAGAACGATGTCCCTGCCCAGATGCGTGGCATTCCTGATCCGTTTTGCCACGATCACGGTCTGCGATGGTAAAACCATCTTGAAACACTGCTCGATCTGCTTTTCGCTGTCATATATCAGAATATCCTGCGTTCCGGCACCCACGTCGATCGCGACTGTCTGCATATCAATCAAATGCAATATCGTTGTGTTCCATCAGCACCTGAAGCTCCTTCAAGCTCATGCGCCCGGTCGTCTTGAACTTCTCCAGTGCAATCTCGTGTTGTTCGTCATCAGCTTCCACACCCTCTGGCAGATGCGCCCCCTTCAGTGTATCAAGATACCGGGATAGCTCTTCCCGCAGACTGACGACCGCTGCCTTGTTCGCATCGATTGATTTGCTGATCGGCTTGATGATGCGGTATTTCTCTTTTAATTGCGTGTGGTACAGGTTCGCCTCCCTGCGAACGGCGTCCAGATCCTTGTATATTCCAAGTAACTCATCGTGATGTTTCTGCGACTCATCTGCAAGGCTCTGGATATCCTGATGTGTCTGATCGCCGGTCTTGCGCAGCGCCCGCATCTCTTTGTAGATCGGAGTGAGTTCGCTATGGATCATATCGGCTTCCCTGCTCACGCCCAATCTCTCACCCAGTTGTTTCAGCCGTTCCATGGCGTCTATCTCATGTTTTAACGGGATATCGGCATGAATGAAGACGTATAGCTCGTTTGCATAAGCTTTTTCGAGACTTGAAGTCTGCATCTTCGCAATTGCATTGAGCTCGTCACGTCTGGCTTTCAACTGATCCAGTCGACTCCGCTGCTGGTTTATCTGTGCCTGTATCTCGCTTCTGGGTTTTTTCAGATCGGCAATCTTCTGATTGATGACGTCCCGAGCCTTTCTGCAAGCCTCTGCCCGGGCGGCATATTCCTTGACCTTCGCATTGAATTCATCGCGTTTGTCTCGCAGTTCATCGACCGATCCGCGATGTGATTTGATCTCTTCGATGGATTTTCGTATCTCCCTGTTCAAACGGTCTACTTGCTGCCTGAGAAGGTTGATATGGCTCTTTAATTCCTTTTCAGTCATATCAGTCGTGCTTTTTGGTGAATTGGAATCGTCAGTCACCATGATCACCTCCTACCCCCTCTGCGGTCATCGCCTTTTGTTTATCTTCCCAATAATCAACCGCCGCAACATGACTATCGATCCGATTCTTCAGCCAGATGTGCCGTCCACGCACCTCTTTCAGTTGCTCGGCATACTCGACGAACGACTCGTGGTGCTCCTGGGATTGATCTGCGATAGCAACGATCTCGTTGTGGCATTTGTCTGCCTCTTCTATCATCGTTCTGATCTCCGCAGACATACGCTTGATCGTTTCATCAACGGTATCGGTTCCGTCGCCAGACCGGATCTCATTGATCTCATCGACTCGTTTGGAGAGTTTCTTGATCTTTTCAACGATCTCACGCTCTTTCCTGATGCCCATGACCGTTGTCTGAAGTTTCCAGTCCAGAGTTTCGATGTCTTTCTGAAGACGTGTCATCTCCTGTTCGTGCTTCCGCGCGCTCTGGCTGGCATTGATCAGATCGAACATCTCAATCCTGAGTTGTTTCGCCTGATGATACAGCATCTGTCGTTTATCCTTCAATTCGGCAACACGCTCGTTGATCTTGTTCCGCTCACCCCGCTCCTCGCCGGACTGCCCCTTCAGTTCGGATACCTTTGGATCAAGAGTCTCAAACTCAGATCTATATGCATCAAGGAGTCGTCTGTGCTTTGCGATGACCGCACTAACCAGCGCCGTTTCATCCCAGATATTGATGCCCTTGCTCGGAATCCTTGCATCGGATGATGGTTTTGTATTAGACGACGGTTTCGCATTGAGTGACGGTTCGGTGTGTTCGGTGTTTTTGTTGTTGTTATTGTTATGCTCTTCTGATTCTTCAGATCTGCCGGGTTCTTCTGGTATGTCAATCACGTCCTGTCACTCATCTTACCTGCAGCGTCATCAGCCATCATCATCTGGGCATGTGGAACGCCGCCAATTATGAGCATGTTGTCTTCTGTTATGAAACCACCCTCAAGCGCATGTTCGATGGCTCGCCTGCCAACGAGATTGGCACTCGTTGCACGCTTTAGCATGTCCCTGACCTCGGTTGGGGTCGATATCTCGCCTTTGTAGAAAAATTCGGATACTTCGAGTGTTAATGCGCCATCGCTGAGGGTCTGTCCGATCAACTCACGGTCGCATATTGCAACCAGCAGAGTTTCACCGAATGTGTGTGCCTTGATGTACATGATTCCCACCAATATTATCGATCAAAACGCCAATCGCAGGAGATATGTTGATTATTTTAACGTTTTTACGTTATGGTATATAACTATGTTGCTTGCTCCTTTCCGATTGCAGCAGCAACCGCCTCTGCAACCTCTGCTGTCGAGCAGCGTCCGCCAAGATCAGGCGTCGTGATACCAGTAGCCATGACACGAGAGACCGCATCATGCACCGCATCAGACTCTTCTGCCCTGCCGAACCACTCAAGCATCATCGCAAGGCTCAGGATCGCTGCAACCGGGTTTGCAAGCCCTTTGCCAGCGATATCAGGTGCGCTGCCGTGCACAGGCTCAAATAACGCATAATCCTCCCCTATATTTGCGCTTGCGCAGAGACCGAGCCCGCCGATGAGCGCAGCAGCCATATCGCTCAGGATATCTCCGAAAAGGTTTGTTGTCACGATCAACTCGAACCGCTCAGGATCCAGTACCAGACGGTGCGCGGTAGCATCGACGAGCATATCCTCCCACAGGATTTTGCGTCTGTCTGCAACACCGATGCAGACATCTCTGAAGAGCTGGCATGACCTTAAGATGTTGGCTTTGTGCACGATGGTCAGGCGTTTTCCTTTATCCCCTTTATTCCCTCTGGCAAGCAAGCACGCATACTCTGCGATGCGCTCGCTGCCCCTGCGGGTGATGACACGCGTCGAGTGCACGGCGTCAGGGAAGACCTGCTCGACGCCTGAGTACATGCCCTCGGTGTTCTCACGGACGATGGTGAAATCAATATTATTGCCACTCCCCATCCCTTTGATCGGTCTTATATTAGCATACAGATCGAATTCCTGCCTGATTCTGACAAGAACGCTTTTGTAGTCCGGATCCGGCGGCGTCGTGATCGCACCAAAGAATATGCAGTCGCACGATTCAAAGATGTCGAAATCGTCGTCTGTTATCGCTTTTCCGGTGCGTTTCCACTTACCGTATCCTATCTCGACCGGAACCTCCTCAATATCGAGCGAAAGTGCATCCAGCACCCTGAGCGCGGCTAAAACGACCTCTTTTCCGATCCCATCCCCTTCAACGACTGCAACTTTCATCCGGCTCATCGGTTCACCATTGCTCACATACCGAGCTTCTTCATCATCTTCTGCATGTTGAACTTGCCGCCACGAAGCCCTTTCATCGCTTTCTGCATCATTCGGTGGTATTTCAGCAGTTCCCGCACATTCTCGATGTTCATGCCAGAGCCGCGTGCGATCCGCTTGACGCGTGAGCTGTCAACGATCTTCGGATCGAGCATCTCGGCTTCGGTCATCGAGTCCATGATGATCTTGTACCCAGCCATCTTACCAGAGGTCTCGCCATACATATCATCCGAGATCTTGCCGATGCCGCCGATGGGTAACATCTGCATCACCTGCTTGAGAGGCCCCATCTTGTTCATCGCCTCCAGCTGGGAGTACATGTCTTTCAGCGTGAACTTGCCCTGCATCATCTTTTCGACATCGATCTCATCGGTGAACACCTCCTCAGCACGCTCGATCAGCGTCTTGATATCGCCCATGCCGAGCAGTTTTGAGATGAAACGATCGGTCTCGAACTTTTCGAGGTTGTCAGGCATCTCGCCGACGCCGATGAAAGCGATCGGGGCTTTCGTCTCTGATACCGCGGAGAGCGCGCCGCCGCCCTTTGCCGTGCCATCGAGTTTTGTGATGATGACGCCGGTGATCCCGATCGAGTCGTGGAATGCGCGAGCCTGATCCCTTGCCTGCTGCCCGATCGCGGCGTCCAG
The DNA here is from genome assembly GCA_030672345.1 of Methanosarcinales archaeon. Classification (GTDB taxonomy): domain Archaea; phylum Halobacteriota; class Methanosarcinia; order Methanosarcinales; family Methanogasteraceae; genus Methanogaster_D. The sequence goes on from DAOVGO010000004.1 coordinate 6,969, forward strand.
CACGAGCAGTTTCTGATCCGGCTTTGCGATCGCATGAATCGCCTCCATCTGTTCGATCAGATCGCTTTCAAGGGAGTGCCTGCCCGCCGTATCGATGATCCTGACATCATACGTACTCAATTTATCAAGCCCTCGCTCTGCGATTCCGATCGGATCATCGGTGCGTTCCCCATAGAATGCGATGTTCAAACCGTCGCACAACATTTGCAATTGGTCATAAGCACCAGGACGGTCGGTATCCGCGCAGATCACGGCAGGTTTCAGCCCCTTTCGCTGGAAGTACCGCGCCAGTTTTGCCGTGGTCGTGGTCTTGCCGCTACCCTGCAGCCCGACCATCATGATCGTCTGTTTCGAAAGCATCGAAGGCGTGCTCTCGCCGATAAGGTTCACGAGTTCGTCATACACGATCCCGATCACGTGCTCACGTGCGCTTGCGCCTGCGCGGGGTTTCTCGTCCAGTGCCCGGTCGCGTATCCGTCCGGATAGCTCCATCACCTGCTTCACATTGACATCCGCCTGCAGGAGCGCACGCTGGATGCTCTTGACCAGCTCGTCCACTGCACGCTTATCAACGCGCCCGCCGCCCACGATCTTCTTGATCGCGCTCTGAAGCGAGTCACCAAGTTTATCAAGCACCATCCATATCACATCTGACTGAGGCTTATAAAATGTACCGTGTGGGGTTTTATGTCGTGGCTTTTTAATATTTTGTGGTGATTAAATTGATCCCGATCGATAGGTGCGCAAAAGCGGTTGGCTTGCTCGGGATTGGCATTTCCGATCAGCTGGAAGTCAGGGGTATTCGGAAAGACTGATTCATACAACAAGCGTTAAATGCCGCACAGCACAACCACCATCATGCACCCGAATCTTGCATGGGCGATCACAGGCGCGGGTCACCATCTGTCAGAGAGTTACGACGCATTCAAGAAATTGAAGAAAGATAATCCACAGATCAAAATCACCATCTTCGCATCACAGTCCGCAGAAGAGGTTTTGCGGATGTATGGGCTCTTCGATGAACTAAAAACAATCGCAAATGGTGAATATCTCGAAGAGATCTTTCTGGAGAGCGAGCAGGGTCGGAGTTCACCCAAGGTCGGCAGGTTTCTTCTGAATAAGTACGACGCCCTTTTTGTGATGCCAGCAACCTCGAACACCGTTGCAAAGATCGTGCACGGCATAGCAGACTCGCTGCCGACAAATGCAGTCTCGCAGGCAGTAAAAGGCAACATCCCGGTTTACATAGTGCCGGTAGACATCGAGGGCACGATCCTATCGAGGATGCCGTATACCATCGACCGCGAGATATGCGCTCAACACAACTGCCCCATCTGTATACCGGCAGAGCAGTGCCCGCAACACGCAATCGAGACCCAGATCGACCTGCTGCGATGTACCGGTTGCGGAGAATGTATCGCAGCGTGCCCGCACGGTGCAATCCGGGGCGGTTATGCCGAAATCAAGGTGCGAGACGTGGATATAAGAAATAGCCTGCAACTTGGTGAGATGGAAGGGATCACAGTGCTGAGACACCCGGGAGCTGTACTTTCTGTCGTATCTGACCTCATCTCTGCCCGAATTTCCAGAAGCCGGAAGTGACGCTACTCAAATTCCTCTGTGAGGGTGATCCCGAGAGTCCGTTCAAGCTTCCTACGAACCTTATCTTCGGGTATGATTGCTTCCCGCTCTATTTTTTTGAGTAGTGATGCCTTTTCTCTTATCTTCAGTGCCAGCTCTTCGTGGGACATGCCACTTGCCTCGCGGGCGCGCCGGATCACCTTGCCATAATCATCTACCAGTTCATCAGTCATCTGGTCAAACATATCAGGGCGCCTCCGTGGTGGCGCGCGAAACGAGATACCAGGCGTTGGAACCCTCGTAGTCGTGGGGGCATGTTGCACGCTGGGCGGCATCTGCTTAACCTCATGCCCGTGCCGTGCGCAACTGCCACAGACGCTCAACTCAGTGCCCTCGATGATTACCCGGCGTGGTTCTCCACGAATATCGGTGCCACATAGTTCACATTGCATATGCGTTCAGCAACCTCCGTATCTCTGAATTGGTCTTGTGGGTCAAGTCTATAACACAAGACCCATAAAGATTTATGTGTTATCAGAATCTCTATAACCTAACCATGGTAGATGCAAAAACGGACACCAACACGGACATGGATTCAACAGAGTTCTCAAAATATGTGATGGATCGTATGCAACAGCTCGAAGTGAAGAACGATCTGCTCAGAACCCAGTATCAGAGAATCGAGGGTGAGAAGCAGCAAGCTGAAGACCAGCGGATTAGATACGAGCGCGAGGTCAGAAAACTGAAAAGCGAGCTGGATAAGCTGAAAACCACGCCACAATTGATTGGTATGCTCGTGGAGGTTCTCGATGACGGTAGATCGATCATACGATCAAGCACGGGTCCAGAATTCATCGTCGGGACGTCCCAATTCATCAACGAGGACGATCTCAAGCCTGGCGTGCAGGTAGCACTTAACAAGGAGCACCTCTCTATTGTTTCCATCATTCCGATGACCCGCGATCCTGCAGTGCGTGGTATGGAGGTCATCGAATCGCCCGACATTGGTTATGACCAGATTGGCGGGCTGGATAAGCAGATAGAGTCGCTGAGGGAAGCTGTAGAACTCCCACTCACCAAACCGGAGATATTCGAGCGTATCGGCATCGAACCACCAAAAGGCGTGATGTTATTCGGACCGCCAGGGACCGGAAAGACTCTCCTTGCAAAAGCAGTTGCCACACAGACTGATGCCACATTCATCCGCGTGGTAGGGTCCGAATTTGTGCAGAAATACATCGGGGAGGGTGCCCGCATAGTGCGGGATGTCTTTGAGATGGCACGAAAGAAGTCGCCTTCAATCATATTCATCGATGAACTGGACGCGATCGGGGCAAAACGGTTCACAGATGCCGGTTCAGGCGACAGAGAGGTTCAGCGCACGCTCATGCAATTGCTCGCAGAGATGGACGGTTTTGATCCACGAGGAGAGGTGCGGCTTCTTGCTGCGACCAACCGACCTGATATTCTCGATCCTGCGCTTCTCCGTCCCGGGCGTTTCGATCGGCTGATTTATGTCCCGATGCCGAACCGTGAAGCGCGTACACAGATTCTGCACATCCACACAGCGAAGATGAACCTTGCCGATGATGTTGACTTTGATCATCTTGCCTCGCTTACCGATGGCGCAAACGGCGCTGATCTGAAGGCGATTACAATGGAAGCCGGGATGTATGCGGTGCGCGGCGAGAAGGATGCGGTATATCTCAAGGATTTTGAGAATGCGATCAAAGACACGCTGGTTCCGGTAAGCAAACCAAACATGTACACTGAAGGCATGTTTGCATGACCTTGAGCAGTGGTTGCCTGACCTACCCGTGTCTGATACGATAAATATAACAACTTTTCGGAAGATGGACAGCGATGGATAAACAACAAAGGGTGGTCGATTGATCAATACGGATGATTCTGTTGCAAACCAGTATCTGGTACGAATAATCGGAGCAAATGGCGTAGATATCGTCAAAAAAATGCCTCCGGGGGAGATTGTTGACGAAAAGGTCGCAGCAGAGACCGGTATAGATATAAACGGCATCCGGAGGACGTTGTTCAAGTTGTACGAGAACCGGCTGGCAAGCTACCGACGGGAGCGCAATCCGGAGACCGGCTGGCTCACATACCACTGGACGATCCATCTGGACAACATCGACAACCGTCTGGACCTCGAATTTGAGAAACTGCTGGATAATATGAAAGAACGCCTCGCATTCGAGGCAGATAATACATTCTATATATGCGACAACAATTGCGCGAGATTTCTCTTCGAGACCGCAAGCGAGACTGATTTTATCTGTTCGGTCTGCGGTGAGGAGCTATTTCATCAGGATAACGAAGAATTGATACGTAAATTATCTGCAAGGGTCTCTGAGATGGAGTCTTTTTTGAGAAGTTGAGGAAGTGGTTTTTGGTAATGTCAGATTACAGAGACGAGACTAAAAAGACAAGAGACCGATACAACCGTCTTGCTTTGCTGTACGATCTCGATGACGTGCTGTGGCTCGGTTCAAAGCAGTTTTCTCGCAAGAAACTGATAAAAGCGACAAATCTTAGCGATTCGGGTCTGGTGCTTGATTTAACAACCGGCACTGGCAGAAATGCCGGGCTGCTTGCGAAATGGGTGAAGAACGGGACGGTTGTGGGGATCGATATCTCCAGAAACGTATTGAAAATCAACAGTTTCAGAAATAAAAACCATAAGAATCTTCACAGGGTTCAGGGGACGGTTCAATTGCTGCCTTTTGGCGATGAGACCTTCGATGCGGTATTCTGCACCTGCGGCATGGACACCATCGATGGACCCGAGATCGCATTTACAGAGGCGTTCAGAGCTGTTAAAACTGGCGGCACGATTAGTTTGCTTCATTTGAAGAATGATAAAGGTCCGCTCGACGTTTTTAACTTTTTGAGTCGGTTTTACGCATGGATATGGCGCGCCGAGGGTGCTGATCTGCTTCCGCACGTGGAGCGGCATGATGTGGAGATGGTCATGTACAAGAATCTCCAGATCGCAGAGGCGATCATCGTAAGAAAAGTTTCCAAACCTCCCGCGGATCGGTGAATCGCGCTAACAGCCGCGGTCTTGACTGATGGCATGATAGATCTCTCGCGTTGTTGTCCCCATCCTGCCTTTGAAATTCCGGTTCCGGGTCGAAAGCAGCTTCTCCTCGTCTCCTTCATAAGCAATATCCACTATAGTGACATCATAAACCGTACCGTCGGAAACCAGCGTATTATAGTTCTCTTTTCTATGCAATTCTGCCTCCACCTCTCATTTTAAATCAACCAACTTACCAAATGCCCCATCACCGATCTCATCCCCCAACCCTTCGCTCCACACTCTTTGCGCCATCAAAAACCTCTTGCAGACTGATTCCCTCGGTCCCTTCCCGAAGTTCTTTGGTCGCATCTCCAAGCCTCGGAGTAATTACCTGAAGATAGATCAAGTACTCTTCTGCATTCAATTCTTGTTTCAGTATCGTAAATGTTTTTTCCATAACTTCTGCACTTTTTTCAATGGGTATCGCCCCAGCCATGTTATACCATCTCCGTTCTGATTTTTAACGGTTATGCTGTATGTGGATATGCGATCGGCGCGAGATAATATGGTATCGTCAGTGGTTAAGAATACTTGCGCCCCGCTCCGAATCGCGATTGCAAGATGCATAGCATCCATGGCACCGATACCGCAATCGTTCATGATCCGCGTTGCTATCGGTAACCCGACTGATTTCAGTCGCCACGCGGGCGATCAATTGCTCAACCGATACACGTTTGAGATCATCCGGGATCATCGACACCTCAAATAGTAGGACACTCGAACCGAGAATCTCGATTTCATTGTTATCGACTTTTCTCATCAGTTTGTTCATAGATTTTGCTTCTTTTAGTATTCTGTCGCTTGTCACGGCGTCGAATGGTCTACATCACACACAGGTGTCGAGATACACGCGCATTTCAGCTACATTCAAGTTTAACACCATCTAAGCTGATATATCTCACATCTCCAGTCTCTCTGTCCGCGCCAGACAGAATCATCAAATGCTTACCTCACGTGGATCGGTAATCTCCCCTTGAATCGCGCTTACAGCCGCGGTCTCAACCGACGACAGATAGATCTCTGCGTTGTTATTCCCCATTCTGCCTTTGAAGTTCCGGTTCTGGGTCGAGAGCACCTTCTCGTCGTCTCCAAGCGCAACAGTCCGCCCGATGCAGAAACCGCAGCCCGGCGCACAGACAGCAGCGCCAGCCTCGACAAACACAGAAATGATCCCTTCTGATATCGCCTGTGCAAGTACGCCCCTGCTTGCCGGATACACAACCAGCCTGGTGTCATTTGCGACCCTATTGCCCTTCAGTATCCAGGCGGCAATCCGCAGGTCTTCGATCCTGCCGTTGGTGCACGAGCCGATGCAGACCTGATCAAGCGGCATCCCGGCATATCTGCTCACAGGCGAGACATTATCGACGCGGTGCGGAGCAGCGATCTGCGGCTCGATGTCATCTGCGGCAATCACGATCTCGGATGCATAATCAGCCTTGTCGTCGGGTTGCAGTGGCAGATACTCATCCGATCTGCCGTACCGTCCAAGAAACTCACGAACCTTCTCGTCGGCGGCAGAGAGTCCGCATTTCCCGCCTGCTTCAATCGCCATGTTACACATCACGAGCCTTGACTCGACACTCATCGCATCCACAGCCTCCCCAAGAAACTCCATCGACATGTATGTCGCGCCATCAGCCGTGATCGTTCCACACAGGTACAGGAACGCATCCTTCGAATACACGTGCTCGGGCAGATCCCCTGATATCTCGATCCTGTAACTCGATGGCACCTTGAGCCACGTCTTTCCGTAAGCCATGATCGCTGCCATGTCTGTCGAGCCCATGCCTGTCGCAAACGCGCCGAGTGCGCCGTGCGTGCATGTGTGGCTGTCAGCGCCGATGATGATCTTGTACGGGGCTGCATGTTTCTCGATGACGATCTGGTGGCATACCCCATCGCCGTTCTCATAAAGCGCAATCCCGTTCTCACGCGCAAACTCCCGCATCATGATATGGACATTTGAGACCTGCTCGCTCGGGGATGGTGATGCGTGATCGCAGACCGCGATGACCTTTGACAGGTCATGGACTCTTCTTGTGTGCAGTTCATCCTCCATCAACTGGATCGCGAGCGGAAGCGTGCCATCGTGCGCGAACCCGAGGTCCACCGGCACGACGATCAGGTCGTTTGGTCGGACATCTCTTCCTGTTTTTGCAGACAGGATCTTCTCTACCATTGTTTGTGGAGTCATGGTTCCTCTTCAGCGAAAGTCATTATATCATTGAAACATAGATAAATGGCTTACCCAATAATTGGAGGTAATCATGAAACTAAAACATATTGCGATAATTGGAATAATTGCACTACTGTTACTGGCATCCGGATGCGTCCAGCAGAAAGTTGTTGATAGCGACGGCGATGGATGGAGCGATGAACAGGAATTGAATGCCGGAACCGATCCTGACAACAAGGATACCGATTCCGATGGATACTGGGATCCGCTGGATGAAAATCCGCTCGATCCAGAGATACCGGTTCCAAGTGTAACACCAACCCCAAGAGAAACCGTCCGACCAACGCCCCAAGCTATCCCCACACCGATTCCGACTCCTGCATTTGAGATTACATATCCCGATGATGGTGATAGTGTTCCCCGTCAAATCAACGTCGTAGGGCAGGGCGGCGAGCCCGACGCAGAGGTCAGGATCCATGTCTGCACCGAAGATGAAGGAGATCGTCTCCGACCCAATGTTGGCTATGTCGACGAGGATGGTAACTGGGAGGTAGATTCTGTCCAGATCTGGGATCCGAAAGGGTACCCACTTGGTGAAGAGGCAGTGATCTATGCAGTGATGACTGTTTCACAGTTGGGCAGAGCAACTATATTCTATTCCGAAAATGTCACAGTATTTTTTGAATAAGAGGGTTTACGAATGATCACAGAAAGTCTATTAGCTCCAGGACATCGCGGCTGTGCAGGCTGCGGAGCAGCGCTTGCAGCAAAGTTCACCCTCGAGGGTGTCGGCAGGGACTGTATCGTGTGCGGTCCGACCGGCTGTCTCGAAGTATTCACGACACCGTATCCTGAATCGGCGTGGCGGGTTCCATACATCCACTCGCTCTTCGAGAATCCTGCCGCGGTCGCATCAGGCATCGAAACCGCGCTTCGGGCACGCGGGAATGATGACACGAAGGTGCTGGTCATAGCAGGAGATGGCTCCACCTTTGATATCGGCATTCGCAGCATATCAGGCACGTTCGAGCGCGGGCATGATATCACGTATGTGTGCTATGATAATGAGGCATACATGAATACCGGCATCCAGCGCAGTGCTGCAACGCCGTTTGATGCGGCAACCACGACCAGCCCGGCTGGCAGCGTATCGTACGGAAATCCCCGCCCGAAGAAGGATATGCCTGCGATCCTTGTGGCGCATGGCTCGCCTTATGTGGCGACCACTTCGATCTCGTACCCAAAAGACGTGATCCGCAAGATAAAAACCGCTACCGAGACCAGAGGTCCGACTTATGTCCAGATTCACGCGTCATGCTGCACAGGCTGGTACTTTGACAGTTCAATGGCGATCGAGATCGGGAGACTCGCTGTCCAGACCGCGCTGTACCCGCTCGTTGAGTTTGTGGACGGTGAACTCGGGAAGGTGCACAAGATCAAGCAGAAGCCTGTCGAAGAGTATCTTCGTATGCAGAGGCGGTTTAAGCACCTGTTTACAGAGAGCGGCAAAGAGGAGCTTGCAAAGATTCAGGCGATCGCCGACCACAATGTCGAGCGGTACGGGCTCGCGAGATGAGGGTGGCTATTGGTCTGCCACTCCAATCCCTCATGTAATGAGGGTCCATAGCCTGGAATTCGGGTATTGTCCTGATCAATAGTCGATACCATCCTGAACATCAACAGATCATTTTCACCTCCCGATGTAATCTGTTATCATGCGTGCTTTGGTTAACGGTTATGTTTGGAATAGAAGTGGGACACTTTATATGTGAGGAGGCTGTCACGCCATCTGGTGTTACAGAAGATCTTGTGCTGCAGAAGATACGTCTCCCTAAAGCCAGTGTTGTATCTCTAAATCGAAAACAAATCTATATTTCAACTCCACATTCAAAAATAAACCGAAAAACATAAGTATAATGAGGACAGATACTTTATAATGACAAATAAAGTCTTATCTGTCCTCAAAGGATGTATCAGTCAC
>DAOVGO010000138.1 GCA_030672345.1 Methanosarcinales archaeon
TCCCCATGCATTACTGTATACGGTCCAAAGATAGAGTTATCAAAGACGGTGAGCCCGGAAACCATCGGTGTGGGTGGAATCGTGACCGTTACAGTCGAGGTGAAGAACACAGGAAACGTGCTGGCGAGCGTTGACGTGACCGATTCTCTTCCGGAAAGTGGTGTGCTGATCGATGGCGTGCTCGGTGCTGACGCGGTTTTGCGGGCGGGCGAAAGCCACGTATTCGGTTATACCATGCAGGTGGATACAGATACGGCAGGATCTGTCGAACTGCCGCCCGCTGTTGCGCATTTTGTGGATACTTACGAGCACAAGGGAACAATCGCTTCGGAAAACGAATCGATCACAGTAAACCCGGCAGCAACCCCGCGCCCGACACAAACAATCGATACGTCGGATCAATCGATCACCGCCACGACTGATGCAAACACCACCATCAGAACAGATGAAAAAGCCGGTTTGGGTCCGGTCTGCATGTTGGTTGGATTCTTTGCTGCTATATTTGTAATTATGCGTGCTAAACGAAGATAAGGATTCTTTTGTTTGTTTAGCACAGGACTGCTTTTGGAAATGGGACTTTGATCAGGGTGATTACCACAAACGCTAAACAAGCACCTCACAGAGCATCTCGTTCTGGTTCTACGGCTGCAGGCACCGTAATACCGTATCCTTCTGAAATTTGATGGAGAACCTGAAATCGCATAGAACGCCCGACATTCTTCCCCCCACACTCAATCGCAACCAGCGATCGATCCGACCTCCTCCTCAAACGCCGCGTCCAGCTTGCCAGCATCAGGACCGCCGCCCTGCGCCATCCCCGGCTTTCCGCCGCCGCTCCCGCCGAGTTTCCCACATATCCTGCGCACGATCGCACCGGCATCAAGTCCGCTCGCTTGTGCATCCCTGCCGACCGAGACCACGACCTTCCCGCCGTCGCTGGTGCTGCCTATGAGCGCGACCATGTCCGGAATCTCACGCATCGCCCCTGCGATCTTGATCAGTTCCTGCATATCCGCATGGGAACTGATATATGACGTGATCCTGATGTTGCCGGCTGATCTGGCGCCTGCAACCATATTATCGACGAGCGCAGAGGCGAGTTCCTCTTTTAATCGGGTGTTCTGTTTCGAAAGCTCCTTCCATTCGGTAAAGAATCGGTTTGCGGTACTGGCGAGTTTCTCAGGCGGCACCCTGAAGATCGAGCACGCCTGTTTCAGTATGCGGTCCCGCTCCTGCGAGGCGAGCACGGCTGCGCTGCCTGCGGCAAACTCGATCCGCTCGACACCGTCCTGTATCCGCTCGGTGTGCAGCAGTTTGATCTGCCCGACCATGCCGGTGTACGGCAGGTGCGTCCCTGCGCATGCCTCCACATCGCCGCCGACACGGACGACCCTGATATCCCTGCCAGGCGGAACGCCGCCCTGATACAGACCAAAACCGTACTCCTTCTCCGCGTCTACCCGGTCCATCCATTCGGTATGTACGCGCAGATTCCTTGCAACCTCATCGTTTGCAAGTTGCTCGATCTCGACAAATTCATGGTCAGTGATGCGCTTGAAATGCGTCACATCCAGGCGGGCTTTTGTTTCTGACTTCTGCGCTCCGGTCTGCCAGATATGATCCCCGAGAACAATTTTTGCGCAGTGATTCACGATGTGCGTGGCTGTATGGTGCTGAGCATGTGCGAACCTGCGTTTCGAGTCGATCCTGCCGCTGACAATGTCCCCTTTTCGCACCGGCTGGACCGCATCACCTTCCAGTTCGGCAATCTCATGGAGAACGACCCCTGACACCGACTGCACATCAATCACATGCAGAACAACGTCCGATGTGGATATCACGCCGTGATCGGCAGGCTGCCCGCCGCCTTCCGGATAGAAGAGCGTCTGGTCAAGGATGATGTGGTTATCGCACACATCGAGCACCACCGCCTCAAACGACACGTTCTCTGGTTCATCGTAAAACAGAAGTTTTGTCGGCGGAACAAGTCGTATCCTGTCGTGATATGGTATTTCCTCTCCTTCAGCCTCAGCCGGCGCAGCGGTGTGTGTGCTCGCAACCATCGAATAGAAGTTGTCAGGGAGATCGATGGCGGTCTTTTCTGCATCCGCCACTTCCTTTGCGATCTCAGGCGGGATGCCGTATGTATCATACCACTCGATCAACTGCGATGTTGGAATCGCTCCCACCGATTTCATTTTTCTGACCGAACGCTCGATAAGCCGCCTGCCTTTTGAAATGACCTGTCGGTACTTCGTCTCTTCCAGATCAAGGATCTCTCTGACGGTTTGCAGCCGGTGCGCATACGCGGAATCGTTGATCCGGTTTATCTGCATCTCAACCAGCTCTGAAATTGAAATATCAAGTTCTGCCGCATCCATCAGGCGCAACATCCTTCTGATGACCAGTCTTGCAAGATAGCCTGCTTTAACGTTTGATGGGACGATTCCGTCACCGAGCATGAACGCAAGGCAACGGGAGTGATCGACGATGGCGTATACCTTCTCAACCGGCTCTATGATCGATTTAAGCCTTTCTACGCTGATCCCGATCTCATTTGCCACTGAATTCCGCAGTTGATCGAGATCCGTGGTCGTGCCCAGATCGAACCTGCCTGACAGGCGTGCGTTCTGCGCAAGCACCTCTGCATATTCGGGATCGTGCAGCGAATGCTCGATTCCTGCATACTCCATGACTTTGTTCACGATATCCGGAAATACTGCATCATATATCGTTGGAGACCCTTGCGACGCCCACACGAACCGCTCAAGACCGTATCCGGTATCCACAATGGAATTATCCATTTTAACGTACTGCTTTCCCTTGATCGTGATCTCGCCATCCCTGCTCTCGCGCATGTTCATGAATACAAGGGTCGCGAGTTCGAGACCGTCAACGATCACCTCAAGACATGGACCTGCGTTGCCGCCGCCAGCCCATGGCTCCTCTTTGTATGTGACATCGCTGAGCAGCCCGAGTTTGGCTAACAGGCGGTCGCAGTACTCCACGGTCTCATCCTTCCAGTATACCTCATGATCCGGATCATTGAAGGCATGATGCGCCATCATCTCGAAATTCGTGAGATGCCTACCGCTTTTGCCAACCGAATCCAGATCATCAAGCCGGATGCATGGCTGCGATATGCATAGCGGGTTTGCCGGCGGAGGCACGACTCCTGATGTGACAAACGGCTGAAAATCGGCGATTGAGGCGATAGTTAGGTAAATGTCGTCGCGCCAGCGTGCGATCACAGGATACCTGCCGATTCGTGTGTGATCGTTCGCTTCAAAGAAGGAGAGAAACGCCTCACGCATCTCTGTAAGATCATAGCTCTTTGAGAACGCCGGGTCTCCTATGAATGTATACTCATCGCATGATGCGTCGCCGCAGGTCTCCTGTTCCTCGTTTCTTGTCCAGAAGTGCTCGCCACATTTCGGGCACTCTTTGCGTAGGAATCCGTTATCTTTGAAATATGATAGTTGATATTCCTGATCAAACATGCGATTGTTCATGCGTCCTATTCTGATTTAAATGTGTTCCGCGTAAGGATCGGGTGTGCCCGGGGCATGGATGTTGCCACGCAGGTTATGCCGCTCATCTGGTGCACACCGATATATCCTGCATCACGAAGTTCTATGTTTCATCATAAAACTTTTCGATTAATCGAAAAGTTTAAGTACTATTGCTTACACCTGTAACATCAGACAGGTCGATCAACCGACCAGTTTGAACAAAAGGAGGCAAACAACATGAACAACCACAACCGCAACCCCCACCAAAGCGAATCACGACCCGATGAACGCCCATCCGGGCATATCATCAGTAGAGGACTGCTACATCGAGAGAACGAGCGCAGCAATGCCGCACAGCACCGATCCGCCAGCCTGGAGCACCGCACAATCGAGCACGGATCAATCCGGCTCGGGCAGGGAATA